>JAEWHZ010000348.1 GCA_023387585.1 Pseudomonadota bacterium | reverse complement strand
AGTCCGAGCATTTCGCCCAGGCCATGGCCGAATCCGGCGGAGTGGGCCTCGCCGACGCCATCACCGAAGACATCCTCGCCATGGCCGGCCAGCGCCCAAGCGCCACCCCGGCCGAAGCGATCCGTGCGTATCAGGGAGTGAACCCGTAAAATGTCCGCAGCCGACCGTATAGCAGCCCTTGACGGCCTTCCGGCCCAGGAGCTGATCCTGCGCACCGAACAGGCGCTGGCGCTGTTCGTCGAGGCGATGAGCGCCGAGACCACCTTGCTGCGCGCCGGGCGCATGCGCGAATCCGCGCCGGTGACGGCCGAGAAATCGCGGCTCGCGCAGGACTATGTGACGCTGGCGCGCTCGGTGCAGCGCCAGGCGCAGCGCCTGCAGCACGAGGCCCCGGACCCGCTGGCCCGGCTGCGTACCGGCCATGAGCGGCTGGCGACGCAGATGGCCGAGAATTTGCGCGTCATCGCCACCGCCCGCATGGTGACCGAGGACGTGTTGAGCGATGCGGCCGAGATCGCCGGGCGCACGGCGCGGACCCAGACCTACTCGGCGCCCGGCGCCGCGCCCCGGCGCGACAACGAAGCCGCACGCGGCATCGCGGTGAACCGGGCGCTGTGATCGGAGCAATTCGATTCAAAGGCGCGCTACGGGCGCAAGCCTGAGGCAAGACCGGCCCCGCCACACTGCGCGATGATGCCGGAGAGCGCAGGAAGATCGTATGCGCGCCCGGCCCCGCAAGGAGCTGTGCGATGAGCCTTGTAGCGCCTCCCCCTGCAATGCCGATCGCGGCGGGCCCGGTCGAGCCGCGCCCGCGCCTCGACGGCGAACGCGCGCTGGGTGAACTGAGCGTGAGGCCGGCGGAGGCCTCGGCCGATGCCCGTCCCCAGGCTCGGCGCGGCCGGCGCCGGCCCGACCCGGAAAAGCACGAGGATCGCGATTCCGGCGGCGGGGCCCCCTTCCTGGCCGCCGTACTCGCAGGCGCCCTGCCGCCCCGGCCGGCAATGCCCGGCGAGTCCTACATCCGCCCCGGCTGGACTCCTCCCGAATCCGATCTGCGCCTGCGCGATCTCGAAGCCTGATCTCGCAGGATCTTCCGCAAACTTCCGCACGCCTCGGCCCGTCCGGGGCGTTTTGCTTTACCGGACATTAACCGCCCGGGCCGCCGGCGCAAAATTTAGTTCCGACACCCGTATTCCGTTTAACCGTTCCTTATGGGGTGTCCGCGAGGATTGGCCCGTCTCAGGAAGAGGCGCGTTAGTACCAGTATCCCAGAAAAGGAAGTCGGCTTATGTCCGATATCTCTCTGTCGAAAGCCGTTCGCTCGAATCTGCTTTCCCTCCAGAACACCGCAAGCCTGATGACCAAGACGCAAGATCGTCTGGCGACCGGCAACAAGGTGAACTCCGCCCTCGACAATCCCACCAACTTCTTCACTGCCGCTGGACTGAATGCACGCGCCGGCGACCTGAACCAGCTGATGGACTCGATGGCCAACGGCATCCAGACCCTGGAAGCCGCCGATAACGGCCTCAGCGCGATCACCAAGACGCTCGAATCGATGCAGTCGACCCTGCGCCAGGCGCGTCAGGACAAGACGTTCCAGACCCAGTCGTTCGAAATCTCCTCCGGTGCCACCGGCAGCATCGCCTTCTCGGGCGGCGCCCTCGGTTCGCTCAACCGCGCCGTCGACCTGCAGAACACCGCGCTGACCAACACCGCGCTGGGCATGGATGCCGCCAGCACCGCCGGCGTTGCCGGTGTCGACGGCGTCGAAGCCGTCGCTGCGACCAGCGGCTCCGCCACGTTCACCTTCGGCACGGCGGGCACGCTCGATACCGCCGCCACCCTGAACTTCGACGTCACGATCGACAGCGGCACCGCCACCAACGTCAGCTTCAATGCGACGGAATGGGCCGCGGTGACCGATGCCGCGACCTTCGCCAGCGCACTCGAGGGCAAGCTGACCGGGGCCACCGTGGAAGCGGACGGCAACACCATCACCATCACCTCGGACAGTGACGGCACCACCTCCAACATCAGCATCGGCGCTGCGACGATCGGCGGCACCGCCGGCAGCACTACGACGACTGCGGCCGGCGTGGGCCTCGCCTCCGCCGTCTCGGGCACTGCCGGCTCGGATGGCGTGACCGGCGTTACCGGCGTCGCCGCCACCAGCACGCTCACCTGGGGCGGTTCGCCCCTCGAGGTCAACAAGGAGGCCAAGATCGCCTTCACCGCCAATATCGGCGGCGAGGAGCAGACGATCGAGATCACGCGTGCCGACGTGCTCAAGGCCGGCAATGGCGACGGCACGATCAACAATGCCGAAGAGTTCGCGGCGATCCTGTCGAGCAAGGTGGAAGGCGCTACCTTCGCGGCTTCCGGCAACACGATCACCATGACGTCGGACACCATGGGCGCCGACGCGACCTTCGGCCTGAGCGCAGCCGAGGTCACGGGGCTCAACTACAATGCCGACGAGCTGGTGGCTCGGATCAATGCCGACTCCTCGCTGAGCGGCAAGATCCGCGCCTCCAACGACGATGGCAAGCTGCGCATCGAGAACCAGTCGACCCAGGAACTGAACGTCAACGGCGTCAACTCGTCGGGCCTGATCACCGGCACGAACAACGACGCCAAGATCGGCGGCAACACGGTGCGTGCCGACCTCGCCAACCAGTATAACGAGCTGCGCGACCAGCTCGACAAGCTGGCCGACGATGCCTCCTTCAACGGCATCAACCTGCTGCGCGGCGACAAGCTGACGATCACCTTCAACGAGACCGGCACCTCCTCGATCGACATCCAGACCATGGGTGAAGAGCAGATCAACGCCGCCAATCTCTCGATCTTCGACATCGAGGACAAGGAACTCGACAGCGACGCCAATATCGACACGCTGCTCGGCGACCTGAAGACGGCGCTGAACGACGTCCGCTCGCAGTCCTCGGCCTTCGGCTCGAACCTGTCGATCGTCGAGAACCGCCAGGCGTTCACCAAGAACATGGTCAACACGCTCCAGACCGGCGCCGCCAATCTGACGCTGGCCGACATGAACGAGGAAGCCGCCAACCTGCTGGCCCTGCAGACCCGCCAGTCGCTGTCGTCCAACTCGCTCTCGCTGGCCGCCCAGGCGGATCAGTCGATCCTTCAGCTGATCCGCTGATCGGTTCGCATAGAACGAAAACAAGGGGCGGGCCGATGGCCCGCCCCTTTCGCGTTCTGGAAACGCTCCGGCGGCACGACCTTATGGTTTCCGCTTTCCAAATCGGCATGGTTAACGCCGCTTTAAGGAAACAAGGACTAGAACACCCTCAGTGATGGCCATGTGGGCCGGGGCCGAGGATTGTTGTCGATGTCCGATATCTCTTTGTCGAAAGCCGTTCGCTCGAACCTGCTTTCCCTCCAGAACACCGCCAGCATGATGGCCAAGACGCAGGAGCGTCTGGCGACCGGCAACAAGGTGAACTCCGCCCTCGACAACCCCACTAACTTCTTCACCGCCTCGGCGCTCAACGCGCGGGCCGGCGATCTCAACGCGCTGATGGATTCGATGGCCAACGGCATCCAGACCCTGGAAGCCGCCGATAACGGCCTGACCGCCATCACCAAGGCGCTCGAATCGATGCAGTCGGTGCTGCGTCAGGCCCGGCAGGACAAATCGTTCCAGACCGAGTCCTTCGAAATCTCCCCCGGCGCCACCGGCGACATCTCCTTCACCGGGGGGGCGCTGGGCGCCCTCACCCGCTCCGTCGGGTTGCAGAACACCGGCCTGACCAACACCGCCATGGGGCTGGCCGGCCCCGTGACCGGCACGCCCGGCACCGCAGGCACCGCAACGCCCACCAGCGGCTCGGCCGCCTTCTCGGTGACCGGCCCGCTCGGCCTGGGCGACGACACCGTGTCCTTCGCGATCACCATCGACGGCACGCCCCAGACCATCGACATCGACGCGGCCGCCCTGACCTCAGCCGGCGTGACCGGCGGCGACATCGCCAGCAACCAGGACCTGGCCGACGTCATCAACGATCAGCTCACCGGCGCCAGCGCCGCGGTGGTCGGCGGCGAGATCGTCATCACCTCGGCCAGCACCGGCACGGCCTCGACGGTCGCCATCGGCGCCGCCAGCATCACCGACAACGGCACCAACACCACCAACGACGCCACGGTCGCCAATCTCGGCATCGCCGGCGCCACCGCCACGCCCGGCGCCGCGACCACCCCCGGCACCGGCGGCGCCGCCACGTTCACCTGGGGCGGCTCGCCGCTCGAGGTCAACAAGGACGCCAAGATCGCCTTCACCACGACCATCGACGGCGTCGACCAGACCATCGAGATCACCCGCGCCGACGTGCTCAAGGCCGGCAATGCCGACGGCACGATCGACAGCGCCGCCGAACTCGCCGCGATCCTCTCCGACAAGCTCGAGGGCGCCACCGCCTCGGCATCGGGCGACGCGATCACCATCACCTCGTCCTCGACCGGCACCGGCTCCACCGTCGGCATCTCAGCCGCGACCGTCACCGGCATCAACTACAATGCCGACGAGCTGGTCTCCCGGATCAACGCCCATCCGGACCTGAAGGGCAAGATCCGCGCCTCCAACGACGACGGCAAGCTGCGCATCGAGAACCAGTCGACCCAGGAGCTCAGCGTCATCGGCGTCAACTCCTCCGGCACCATCACCGGCACCGCCACCGACGCCAGGATCGGCGGCAACACGGTGCGCGCCGACCTCACCTCGCAGTTCAACGAATTGCGCGACCAGCTCGACAAGCTCAGCGACGACGCCTCGTTCAACGGCATCAACCTGCTGCGCGGCGACAAGCTGACGATCACCTTCAACGATACCGGCACCTCCTCGATCGACATCCAGACCAAGGACGAGGAGGCGCTCAACGCGGCCAAGCTCGACCTTTACAATCTGGTGCCGGAGGATCTCGATTCCGACGCCGATATCGACGGCCTGCTGGCCAAGATGAAGGATGCGCTGAGCCATGTGCGCACCCAGTCCTCCACCTTCGGCCAGAACCTGTCGATCGTCGAGAACCGCCAGCAATTCACCAAGAAGATGATCAACACGCTTGAGACGGGCGCAGCCAACCTCACCCTCGCCGACATGAACGAAGAGGCGGCCAACCTGCTGGCGCTGCAAACCCGCCAGTCGCTGTCCTCCTCCTCGCTGTCGCTGGCGGCGGAGGCAGACCAGAGCGTGCTGCGTCTGCTCCAGTAGGCCGGGGTTCACACATAAGGCAGGACTCAAACTCCGCCTTCATCGGTTTCGCCCCGGCTTGCCGGCAAAGAGCGAGGACACGGCATTGGCCCTCAAGGTCGAACTCAAGCCCGGCGAGAAGCTGCTGGTCGGCGGCTGCATCATCACCAATTCCCACCAGCGCACGCGGCTGTTCATCGAAGGCCGGGCGCCGATCCTGCGCGAGAAAGACATACTCACGGCGGATACCGCCAACACGCCGGCGCGGCGCATCTATCTCGCCGTACAGCTGATGTATATCTCGGAAGACGAAGACAACCGGCTGCATGACAACTACATGCAGCTCGTCGAGGACTTTCTGGCCGCTGCCCCATCTTCGATTTCGATCGTGGATCAAATCAATAACGAGATATTAACTGGGGAGCTATACAAGGCTTTGAAGGTCGCCCAGCGGCTCATCGAATACGAACAGGATCTCCTATCCCATGTATCAACAGGGCGCACTGGCCTACCAGCAGACGGCAAAGGTCGTTGAAACCCCGCGCGACCGCGAAGCGTCGCTGCTGATCAAGGCCGCAATCGGCCTGCAGCGCGTGCGCGAGGACTGGCCGGTGGATCTTGCCGAACTGCAAAGCGCCCTGACCTATAACCGCAAGTTGTGGACCGTGTTCATGAGCTCGGCGACGCGCGAGGATCACCATTTGCCGGCCCCGATGCGCGAGAACATCGTCAATCTGGGGATCTTCATCCTCAACGAGACCCGCGAGATCCTGATGCAGCCCTCGCAGCCGCGGCTCGATGCGCTGATCAACATCAACCGCCAGCTCGCGGCCGGCCTGCGCGGCAACTGAGCATCGTTTCGGATGAAGGAATTCGAGCCCCGTGCGGTCATCCGCGCGGGGCTTTTCGTTACAGGAAGTTGGCGAGGCTGAGTTGGGAGACCATGGCGGTGACCTGGTAGCTCGCCTGCAACCGGGTCTGAAGCGCGAGGATCTCGACGGCGACGTCTTCCTTCGACACCGCCTCGGCATCGTATAGCAGGTTCTCGAGCTGCGCCTTGTAATTGGTGTGCCGCTCCTGCGCCGCCTGGGCGCTGGCCTGGGCGATGCCGAGCTCCATGGTGATGATCTCGACCGAGCCAGCGGTGGAATTGTGGCGCTCTGACATCTCGGACTGCTGGCGCGAGGCCATGGCATCGAACCGGCCGCGCGCGGTGGGATCGGCGGTTGAATAGGTCTCGACCGACATCGAGGCCAGCGTGCGCATGAGCTTCAGCAGGCCGGTCTCGGTGGCCTCGACGCCGTAATTGACACGCGTCGCCTCGTCGATCTGGGCGCTGACGCTCTGGCGCGGGTCGCCCTCGGCGGTCTTTGCGGCCGTATGGATACCGTCGCGCAGCGCCGCCTGGAAATTGGCCGCCGTCGCCTCGGGCGTCGCGCCGATGCTGAACTGACCGGCCTGCGGGCGGCCGTTGACGGCGGTGAGCGTGACGGTGCTGGTGGTGCC
This sequence comes from Pseudomonadota bacterium, assembly GCA_023387585.1. Classification (GTDB taxonomy): domain Bacteria; phylum Pseudomonadota; class Alphaproteobacteria; order Rhizobiales; family Devosiaceae; genus Devosia. The sequence goes on along the minus strand of JAEWHZ010000348.1, from coordinate 5,351 downwards.
GTCCGGCTGGGTCAGCGTGACGGTGACGCTCTCATTCGGCGCCGGCACGCCGGTGAAGTCGATCGCGATATCGGACGGATCGCCCGGCGTGTGGCTGGTGACGATGTTGGCCGTCGGGGTCGAGACCCCCGCGATGGTGAAGCCGTGTTTGGTCGAGACGGGCACGGATTCGACGAGGCTGACGGCGGAACCGGCGGAAGCGACGTCGAGCCGGCCGAGATTGTCGGCGGAGATGGCGGCGGTCTCGCCGCGATACCAGGTCATGGTGGTGGCAGGATCGGCGATCTCGAGCGCCGTGGCGGCGCTGGCCGGGACGCCGGAGACGCGCAGGATGGGCTCGCCGGCGCCGGCGAAGAAATTATTGGCGGCCGCGAAGGTCGAGGCGGCGGAGAGCGTGGTGCCGGCCTCCGTTTCGAGGCCCGTTTCGAGCGCTGCGCCGATATTGGCGGCAGTCTCGGCTTCGTCTGCGCCGATCTCGAAGGTTCCCGGCGCCCCGCCCTCCCCGGCAGCGACGGCCTTGAGGGTGACCTGCGTCTCGGTGCCGTCCGGCAGAGTGAAGCCAAGGGTGATGCTGTCTCCGGGCACCGGCTGGGCGGTGACGGCGATGCCGAGGCTCGCGGGGCTGCCGGCCGGATCGGTGGTGGTGATGCCGGCGCCGGTGGCAGAGGCGGTCGAGAGCTTGAAGCCGAATGGGTGCGCGCCGTCCTCGGACAGGGTGACGGTGTCGGCGGCGGTGGCGACGCTCAGCCGGCCAAGCCCGTCCGGGCCGGCATCGGCGGCCTTGCGCTCGGCGACGATGGTGCGAAAGCCCGCCCGTCCGCCCTCGCCGTCGAGCAGCGCGCTGGTCGAGGGCAGCGGCGCGCGGTCTGCCGTCGATCCGCCGAAGATATGGCGCCCGTCGATATCGGAATTGAGCAGCGTCACGACCTCGTCGAACCGCGCGAAGGACAGGCCCGGCAGGGTCGCCATGTTGATGTCGCCGGTGCCGTACTGGCTCGGCAGGGCCGAATTGCGCGCTTCAGTCTCGATCTTCTCGAAGCGCTCCATGGCGTTGGAATAAAAGGACAGGCGCAGATTGACCGTCGAGATGCTGGCCGAGAAACCCTCGATGACCGACAGGCGCGAACGCGCGCTGACCGAGAGCGGCAGGTCGCGGCCCATGCCGGCAAGCGTCGAGGACTTCTGCCCCGTGCCGAGCTGGAACTGAAGCTCGCCCATCCGCGACTGCATCTTGGACAGCACGGAAAAGCCGGTCTGCAGCGGAAACATCGACTTGTTGACGATCATGCTGAAAACCCCGGCTAGATGTTGAACAAGGCGTTGAGCAGTTCCTGCACGATCGACACCACGCGCGCATTGGCGGTGTAGGCGTTCTGCAGCTCGATGAGCCGCGCCATCTCCTCATCGAGGTTGACGCCGTATTCCGACTGCATCTGCGCGGTGACGGTCTCGAGCGTCAGTTCCCGATCGCCGGCGCGGGTCAGGGCGGCGTTGATGGTGCTGCCCTGATGGTTGATGGTCTGCGAGATCAGATCGCTCAGCGTGCCGTTGAGCTGGAAGCGGTCGGGGTTCTGGCGCGGATCGCCGCCCGACACGAAGCGCATGGAGTTGAGCTGGTCGATGAGATATTGCGGCCGCGCATGATCGCCCAGCGTGCCGCCGACCGTGTGCTGGACCAGCAGGCGATTGTCGGCGACCACCGCTGAATTGATCGAGATGCGCGCGGCGAACCCGACCTTGGCCGGCGGGTCGGTGTCGAGATCATTGGTGAAGGGCGCGCCGCCGACATCGACGAACAGATTGAGGGCGAGGCCCGACCCCTGCGCCGCGCCGGAAGTGGAGCGCGCGACGACCGAGCCGACGCTGACCGTGCTGCCGGTGACCGAAAGATCGCCGCCCGCGGCGTTGAAGGCGAGGCCCGGCACCTTGCCGGCGAGCTGCGCCGTGATGTCGGCATCCGACTGGGTGAAGTCGACGCCGATGACACGCACGCCGCTGGCATCGACATGGTCCAGCGCCTCGGCGGTGTTGACCACGCGCACCTGCCGGTCGATGCCACCCTGATTGTAGGTGACGAGGATGTCGTTGCCCCTGGCGAGATCGCCATAGGGCACGGAAAAGCCGTCCGGAACGGCCTCGCCCGGAATGGTCCGGGTGTTGAAGGCGGTGGCGAGAGCGGCGGCGATCTCGTCGAGCTGCGCCTGCGCCTCGACCAGCGTCTTGTCGCGCAGCGCCAGCAGGCCGCCGATCTCGCCGCCCTGCACCGTGCCCTGCTGCACCAGATCGAGCTTGAGCCCGGACGGCGTGGTGACCGTGAGCCGCCCGACGCGGCTCAGCTCGGGATCGAGATCGAATTCCGAGGTCGCGGTGATGTTGCCGGCGGATTCGAAGGTGATGGTCGACGCGCGCCCGTCGAGCAGGCCGACGCCGGACCGCGTCATCAGCGCCACCGTGCCGTTGGCGCGATATTCGGCGTTGACGTCGATCTTCTCGGCGATGCCGGCGACGAGCCGGTCGCGCTGGTCGAGCAGCGCCGTGCGGGACTGATCATCCATTCCGAGATCGAGCAGGCGCCGGTTCACCTCCTCGAGCGAGCCCAGCATGCCGTTGAGCGAATTGACGCTGCCCGCGATCTGCGCCTCGGTCTGCTGGCGCATGGTCTGGATGTTGGTAGACAGCCGGTTGAGTGTTTCAACGACGGTTTGTGCCGAGGCCAGCGCCTGGGCACGCGCGGTGTGGTTGTCGGGGCTGGTCGCCAGTGCCTGCAACTGGTTCTGCAGGTCCTGGAACACGGTATCGAGCGAGCCGGCGCTGCCGGGCTTGCCCAGATAGGTCTGCAGCTCGTCGAGATAGCGGGCCTGCACCGAGGTCGAGGCCGTGTCCGACACCTGCCGGGTGTAGTAGGTCTGCAGGCTCTGGTTGAAGGCACGCTGCACGCCGAGCGAGCGCGCATAGCTCGAGCCGGTATCGTGATGGTCGATGACCGAGAGCGTCTGGCGGTGATAGCCTGGCGTGCCGGAATTGGCGATGTTGCGCGAGACGACCGCAAGGGAGTCCTGGTTGACCCGCAGCCCGGACACGGCATTGCTGAGCGAGGATACCAGCCCCATGGGCGAAGACTCCGTTTACGCAGAACCGAGGACGGCGGCACCCTGAACGGGATGCCGCCAGCGCTGAGTCAGCGCACCATGTTCAGCACTTCCTGCAGCATCTCGTCGGCAGTCGACACGATGCGGGTGCCGGCCGCATAGGCCTGCTGGGTGACGATCAGCTTGGTGAACTCATCCGAGATATCGGTGTTGGAGGCTTCGAGAGCCCCGCCGATGATGCCGCCGCCGGTGAGATCGAAGATCGGCTCGCCCGATTCCGAAGTGGCAGCATAGACACCGCCATCGAGGCGCTTGAGCTGGTTGACCGCGTTGAAATTCGCCGTCACCACCTGGGCGACATCGATGCGCACGCCGTTCGAATAGGTCGCGACGACCCGCCCGCTATCGCTGATGGCCACCGATACGAACTCGCCGGCGCCATAGCCGTCCTGGTTGCGCGTCGTGACGTTGACGGCCCCGGTGACGTCGGCGGACTGCGTCAGGCCGTTGCGGTTGAAGAAGAATTCGACATTGCCGATATTGTTGCCGTTCACCGTGAGATTGGGGATGTCCACCCCGTCGGCTCCGGCCGAAAGCATGGCGCCGTCGCGTCCGAAGCTGAAATCACCGTCGACGCGCGTCCACATGGTGCCGGCGCCCGTGGCGGTACTGTCGCTCATGTAGAACAGCTGCCAGCTGTCGGTGCCCCCGGCCTCGTAGCTGTCGACCTTGGCCCAGCGCAGCTGCACATTGGCCGGCGCGCCGTTCTCGGCATAGACGGTCACGGCGCCGCCCGAGACCGAGCTGGCGAGGAAATTGGCGCTCTGCGCCGCCGAGATGGTGTTCACGTCGGGACGTACGGGAGCCGTAGCCTGCTGGCCCACGACGAGACCGAGATTGCCCAGCGTCGCCGCCGAACCGTCGGACACGGAGAAGCTGGCGAGATCGTTGTCGCCCAGCGTGATCTGGAAATTGCCGCCGTTCAGCCCGACCGTGGCCGACGCCGCCGCAGGGCCGCCGCCGGATTGCAAGCCGGCCTCGAGATTGGCCAGCGCATCGGTCACCGAGCCCGAGACATCGACGCCGATATGGCCGGAGGCGGGGGTGCCGCCATTGACGAATTCGAAGGTGTATTCCGTGCCGTTGATCGTCAGCGTCATGGTCTCGCCGGGCACGAACACGCCGGCGGCAGGGTCCGTGCCGGTCAGCGCGCCGCCGCCCAGCGTGGCCGGTACGGAACCGGTGACGAAGTCGCCCGAACGCATCAGGTCGCTATAAGGCTGTGAGGGATCGTAATTGCCGGTGTTGGGCACCAGCGGCAGATTGGCCTGGTAGTTGATGCGCGAGGTCGCCTGGGCGGGCAGGAAGGAGTTGGACAGGGTGATGATTTCCGGCACCGAGCCGGAGATGTTGCCGGTCTGGCGGTCGATCGGCAGGCCCTTGAGGTAGTATCCGGCGCCGTTGACGAGGTGGCCGTCCTTGTCGATCTCGAAATCGCCGCGTCTTGTGTAGTAGTTCGCGCCCGAGAAGATCGAATTGCCGTCCGACTGGCCGGCCTTGGGCTCGACGATGAAGAAGCCGCCCGAATTGAGCGCGATGAAGGTCTCGTTCGAGACCGTCTTGATATCGCCCTGGATATCGTTGGTCGCGCGCGACTGCGCCAGCACCGCCCCCGGTACTTGGCGCTTGAGCGGCGCATCGGGGATCAGGTCCAGGAAATCGGTCTCGATCCGCTTGTATCCGGTCGTCTGGGAGTTGGCGATATTGCCCGAAATGTTCTCGAGGGCTTGAGCCTGCGCCCTCAATCCCGTGACCGCGCTGGACAGCGCTCCATAGATGCCCATTGTTCACTCCATTACCCGCGCCCCACGCGACGCTATCCGGACCTGGCGATGCAAATGCGATGCCAGAACGGTTAAGCGCTGATATGACTGGGTTTTCCTGGGCGCATTAGGGCGGAATGGAGTGCCGGGAGGCATTTCCGGCCGGGTCGGCGGGCAAGTTTTGCCGGACCGGCGGCGCTTGTTTCGCGCCCCGGGGACCGGTAAACGCCCTGCCTGAAGGTTCGGCTCCGCCGGATCGCGCGCCGTTTTCCCCACACGACACCAGACAGGGATCGCTTCGCAAAATGCTGTTCGAGTCGGCACAGGATTTCATCGACCGGCCGCGCCACGCCGTGACGGTTTTCGGCATGGCCGGGGTCGGCAAGACCTGGCTGAGCAATCTGCTGCGCGAGCATGGCTGGTTCCATTTCTCGGTCGA
>JAEWHZ010000347.1 GCA_023387585.1 Pseudomonadota bacterium | reverse complement strand
ATCCGTGGCTGACGCCGGCGATCGACTGGGAGACGACGCTGAAATTCCGCCACCGGCTGTGGGATCTCGGGCTCGGGGTCGCCGAGGCCATGGATACGGCGCAGCGCGGCATGGGGCTGGGCTGGGCGGAGGCGCAGGAATTGATCCGCCGGGCGCAGGCCGAGGCGAAAACGCGCGACGACGCGCTGATCGCCCATGGCGCCGGCACCGACCATCTGGCGCCGGGGCCGGATGTGACGATCGAGGACATCATCGCCGCCTATGAGGAGCAGGTCGGCTTCGTCGAGGGCGAGGGCGGGCGGGTGATCCTGATGGCGAGCCGGGCCCTGGCGGCGGCGGCGAAATCGCCGGACGACTATGCCAGGGTCTATGCGCGCATCCTCGGGCAGGTGAGGCAGCCGGTGATCCTGCATTGGCTGGGGGAGATGTTCGATCCGGCGCTGGAAGGCTATTGGGGCCGGGGCACGCATGAGGAGGCGATGGATGTCTGCCTCGACGTGATCGCCGCCCATGCGGACAAGGTCGACGGCATCAAGATCTCCCTGCTCTCGGCGGAGAAGGAGATCGACATGCGCCGGCGGCTGCCGGCGAGAGGGCTGGCAGGAAAAGTGGATACCGGTTTTCCGTCCGCCAGCCCGACAGACAAAGTGAAGATGTATACCGGCGACGACTTCAACTATGCCGAGCTGATCGCCGGCGACGACCGGGGCTTCTCGCATGCGCTGCTGGGCATTTTCGATGCCATCGCGCCGGCGGCCTCGGCGGGGCTGGCGGCGCTGGGGCGCGGCAACGACAACGAGTTCTTCGACATCCTCGAGCCGACCGTGCCGCTCAGCCGGCACATTTTTGCCGCCCCTACCCGCTTCTACAAGACCGGCGTCGTCTTCCTCGCCTATCTCAACGGCTTGCAGGACCATTTCGCCATGATCGGCGGGCAGCAATCGGCGCGTTCGGTGCTGCATCTCGCCGAGCTGTTCCGGCTGGCCGACACGGCGCGCGTGCTGGCCGATCCGGAGCTGGCCACCCGCCGCATGCGCGACGTGCTGGCCGTCAACGGCATCGCGGCATGAGCGGGGCGATCTCGCTCAACCTTGCGACGACGCGCGAGGTCTGGGGCTTTGCCGAGGCGGTGGACGGGTGCCTGCGCGCCGGCATCACCGCCATCTCGCCCTGGCGCGACCAGATCGCCGCAATCGGGCTCGACGAGGCGGCGCGCATCGTTGCGGCCAACGGCTTGCGGGTCACCGGCCTGTGCCGGGGCGGCATGTTTCCCGCCGAGACGGCGGAAGGACGCCAGAAGGCGATCGACGATAATCTGCGCGCCATCGACGAGGCGGCGGCGCTTCATGCCGATTGCCTGGTGCTGGTGGTGGGCGGCTTGCCGGGCTCCAGCAAGGATATCGGCGGCGCGCGAAAAATGGTGGCGGACGGCATCGCCGCCATGCTGCCGCATGCCGAGGCTTCGGGGGTGAAAATCGCCATCGAGCCGCTGCACCCGATGTATGCCGCCGACCGCGCCTGCGTGAACACCATCGACCAGGCGCTCGACATCTGCGAGGCGCTGGGCGCCAATGTCGGCGTCGCCATCGACGTCTATCACGTGTGGTGGGACCCGGGCCTCGCCGCCGCCATCGCCCGCGCGGGACGGACGAACCGCATCTTTGCCCACCACATCTGCGACTGGCTGGTGCCGACCACCGACATGCTGCTCGACCGGGGGATGATGGGCGACGGGGTGATCGACCTGCCCGGCATCCGCGCGATGATCGAGGCGGCCGGCTATCACGGCCCGCAGGAGGTCGAGATTTTTTCGAAGGGCAATTGGTGGAAGCGGCCCGGCGACGAGGTGCTGGCGGTGATCAGGGAGCGGGTGGCGACTGTTTGCTAGGACCTTTCATTGTTGGTTTGAAACAGTGAGCGCCTCTGTCGGCGTGCCGCCAAATTTTCCGCGAGTCATTCCCGCGAAAGCGGGAACCTCTGTTTAATCAATGTTATAGTGAAAACAGAGGTCCCCGTTTTCGCGGGGATGACCCGTTGTGGGATGCGCTGGTCAGTGGGCGTGATCGTGCCCGTGGTCCTCTCCGTGGCCGTTATGGCTGCCGGCTTCGCGGGCGTCGGTGGGGCCGATCAGGAGGCACAGATCGACCTTGCCGGCGATCTCGAAGGTCAGCGAGACCTCGGCGCATTCGCCTTCGACGAAGGGCTGGTTGAGCCCCAGGAACATCACATGCAGCCCGCCCGGCGCCAGGGTGACCGTTTCTCCGGCGGGAATAGCGATGCCGTCCTCGAGCTGGCGCATGCGCATGACGTCTTCGACCAAAGCCATCTCGTGCAATTGCACCTCGCTGGCGACGGGCGAGCTGGCGGCGATCAGCCGGTCGTCGGTGGTGCCCGTATTGGCGATGGTGAGATAGCCGCCGGCGACCGGGGCGTTGGGCAGGGTGGCGCGCGAGAAGGGCGCGGTGATCTCGAGATCGCCGGCTGAAACGTGCTCGGCATAGGTTTCGGCGGCATGGTCGATGCCGTCATGGGCGTGGGCGTGCGGGATGAAATGGGTGGCCATATAGGCGACACCGATGGCGGCGAACAGGATGCGTGCGGTTGCGTGCATGGCGTGAACTTTCCGAAAAAACAGCGAATGAGAGCCGAAGCGGCTCGACGATGGGGAAAGGTTCAGGCCGCGGGTGGGCCGCGTGCCGGCGTCGCGCGGTTGCGCCGGTCGGGCGGCTGCGCGCCGGGCGTGGCCGGCCAGTCCGCCATTTGCGCGAACAACGATCCGCCCGCGGCCGCAACCGGGGGTTCGGGCAGCGCCGTGCCGCCGAGCTGACAGACCTCGCACGGCGCATGGTCGCGGGTTTCGTCCGACAGGCAGGCGATGGAATTCTGCGCCACCAGATAGGGGCGCAGCTCGGCATCGTAGGCGACGGCGCCGGGGCTGTGGGCGAAATTGAGAAAGACGAGCGCCAGCACCGCCAGGGCGGTAAGAATATCCCGCGTGAACGGGCCGGCTCTGGGCAGCGTCCTGAGGCTCATCATCGCGGCATCAGGGGTACAGCACCGCGGCGCGGCTGTCTTGCGGCATTTTGCCGGCGGCCGGGCGTCCATGCGGGCCCGATGATTGTGGACTCGCGCGCCGGATTGTTCTATAGCGCCGCGATCCAAAGCCATCCGTGCAACCAAGACCGGGCGCGTGCCTCGCAAGCTGTGGCCAGAGCGCTCCTTTGAAAAGATCAGGACGGACCGATGAACATCGTTCAGACCCTCGAGCGCGAGCAGCTCGAAGTTTTGGCCGCCAAGGCCAATCTCCCCGAATTCACCCATGGCGACACCGTCAAGGTGTGGGTGCGCATCCGCGAAGGCGACAAGGAACGCCTGCAGGCCTATGAGGGCGTCGTCATCGCGCGCTCCGGCGGCGGGCTCAACGAGAGCTTCACCGTGCGCAAGATCTCCTATGGCGAAGGCGTCGAGCGCGTCTTTCCGGTCTACTCGCCCAATATCGACCGCGTCGAGGTGCTGAAGCGCGGCAAGGTGCGGCGCGCGAAGCTGTATTATCTGCGCGACCGGCGCGGCAAGTCGGCGCGCATCTTCGAATCGACCAGCGCCCGCACGCGCCGGATCGAGGCCGACGAACGCGCCGCGACGCTGGCCGCGCGCGAGGCGCGCGAGGCGGAGAAGATCGCCGCCGCCGAGGCCTTCGCCGCCGAGCAGGCCGCCAAGGAAGCGGAAGCCGCCGCTGCGGCAGCCGCCGAGGCCGAAGCTGCTGCGGCTGCTACCGAGCAGGCCAAAGAGGCCAAGAGCGAATAAGCGCATCGCTGAATTTCAAGAATACGCGACGGCCCGGACAGCATTGCCCGGGCCGTTTGCTTTCGTATCGCGCCCTTGACCGAGATCAAGGTCCTGCCGGGTGCGTGGGTGTCTTCTGGTTGAAGGTTTTCAAGCCCGACACGAGACAGGAGATACCCATGCCCGCCATGTCCCGCCGCCTGTTCCTGGCGTCCTCCACCGTCGGCCTCGGCGCCGCCACCCTGCCGGCAGCGGCGCAATCCGAAACCGGCGCCGGCGCCGTGTCGCTGGAGGAAGCCCTGCGCCGGCGCGAATCCATCCGGCTCTATACCGAGGAGCCGATCGCCGAGGACCAGCTCCTGCGCCTGCTCTGGGCCGGCTACGGCATCAACCGGCGCGATATCGAGGGGCGCACGGCACCTTCGGCACGCACCGCCGTCGATGTCGACATCTATGTCGCGAGCCCGGACGGCGTGCGCCGCTACGATCCCGTGGCCGAAACGCTTGAAGCCTATCTCGACACCGATGTGCGCGAGGCCGGCACTTCAGCGCAGCGCTTCGTGCAATCGGCGCCGGTGGTGCTGATCTATGTCTCCGAGCGCGAAAAGCTGGTTGCGGCCGGCTACGATGCCGAGGACGAAGCCGGCCTGGTGATGACCGGTCGGGTCAACACCGCCTTCATTTCCCAAAACGTCTATCTGTTCGCCGCCGCCGAAGGGCTCGGCACCTGCGTGGTCGGCGGCATCCAGCGCGGCCCGCTGGAGGAGGCGCTGGGATTCGATGACGGCCGCTTCGTGACCTTCATCCAGCCCGTCGGTCACCCACGCTGATTATTTTCCAAGATATATCTTGAAGCGGTGCCGTCCGCCCATGATCTAGGGGCGGAGGGTTTTCAAGATATATCGGAGACACATCATGAGTGGTGGTTTCAAGGACGAGGGCGATTTCGACTGGCGCCGCTTCGAGGCGATGGCGAAGCGCTATTGGCGCAAGGTGTCGGACGCGGCCGACGCCGATTTTTCCGGCTGGGGCGGCAATATCCGCGTCGGCCGCATGCTGGCCTCGGGCGATCTGCGGCTGGTGGCGCTGTATTACATCGACCAGTCGCCGCGGCACGGCTACGACCTGATCAAGGCCGTGGAGGCGCAGTCCAACGGATTCTACGCGCCCAGCCCCGGCATCGTCTATCCGGCGCTGACCTTTCTCGAGGAGGCGGGCTACGTCACCTCCGAGCCCGACGGCAACAAGAAGCTCTACACCATCACCGAGGCCGGCAAGGCGCATCTGGCCGAGAATCGCGGGGCCGTGGCCTCGACGCTCGACATCCTCGCCATGGCCGGCGACAAGGTGAACAAGATGCGCGATTTCGCCCGCAAGAACTTCGGCTCGCGCGAGGGGTTCGAAGGCCGGCCGGGCTGGCCCTTCGGCGCCGAGCAGGAGGGTGAATTCGCCAAAAAGACCCGCTCGGGCTGGCAGCGCGAAGAGGGAGGGTTCGAACGTCCCGACCGCGATATCGAGGACGTGCTGCCCGAGGTGAACGCGGCGCGGCGCGAGCTCAAGGCGGCGATCCGCAAGGCCAAATCCGGCACGGCCGAACAGCAGGCCCGCCTCGCCGAAATCCTGCGCAAGGCCGCCGCCGACATCCGCGCGGCGGGCAGCG
>JAEWHZ010000081.1 GCA_023387585.1 Pseudomonadota bacterium | reverse complement strand
CGATCATTCCGCCGCCAACACCGATCTTCTCACCCATGCGCCGGGGCTCGACGCGGATTACCGGCATGTGCAGCGCATCTGGCGCAAACTGGGCGGGCAGCCCCTGCATTTCAACGTGCCGCGGCTGGCGCGGCAGCTGCCGACGCTGGAGGATGCGGCGCGCAGCATCGTTTCGGTGCAGGGGCGCGAGCCGGACACGCTGGGCGTGAGTTTCGAGGACACGGAGATCGACGGGCCGGACAGCGCGCTGCCGGTGCGGCTTTATTCGCGGTTCCGGCCCGAGGCGGTGCGGCCGGTGATCCTCGCCTTCGGGCCCGGGCACTGGGTGGCGGGCGACGTGACGCGCTATGACTGCGTGCCGCGCATGCTGGCGCATCGCACCGGGGCGCTGGTGGTCTCGGTGGGCGTGCGGCAGGCGCCGGAGCATCCGTTCCCGGCGGCGCATGTGGATGCCTGGGCGGCGTGGCGCTGGCTGTTCGGCGCCCTGCCCCGCTTCGGCGGCGATGCGCGGCGCGTGGGGCTGTTCGGCGAGGCCGAGGGCGCCAATCTGGCGCTCAACGTGGCGCTGAAGGCCAAGGCGGCCGGGCTGCGCCAGCCGGTGCACACGGTGCTGGCCGCGCCGATCGCCGATCCGGGTGCCGACCATGCCGATCCCGAGCTGATCTGGAGCACGCGGCACCTGCTGGCCGAAGGCGCCGAACCGGCGGACGAAAGGCTGATGCTGTCGCAGCGCGACGATCTCGCCGGGCTCGGGCCGGTGAGCCTGATCGCGGCGGCGCAGGATGCGGCGCGCGTACAGGCCGAGGCCTTGTTCGCGGCGCTGAAACAGGCCGGGGTGAGTACCGAGATGGAGACCTATGAGGGCGTGGGCAGCGGCTTCTTCCGGCTCGGGCTGGTGGTGACAAGGTCGCTGTTCGCGCAATCGCATGCCGCGACCGCGTTCAACGCCGCCTTCATCACGGCGCGCGCCAGGGCCGCCTGACGGGAACGCCGGGTGCGGGCGGGGCGTTTGACGGACACCACACGGAGGTGTTCATGTCGCGACCGGACCCGATCCGCGCATCCCGCTTCGGACCCGAATGGACTCCGGAGGGCGTGAATTTCCGGCTCTGGGCGCCGCTGGTCGAGGATGTGGCGCTGCGCCTGTTCGGGCATGGCCCCGACCGGCCGATGCAACGCGGTGCCGGTGGCTGGCATTCGCTGCACGTCGCGGGCGCCGAGGCGGGTACGGATTACGCCTTCGTGCTGCCGGGCGCGCATGAAAGCGAGCGCCATGTGGTGCCCGACCCGGCCTCGCGCTTCCAGCCGCAGGACGTGCACGGGCCGAGCCGGCTGGTCGATGGGCGCGGCTTTGGCTGGACCGATGCCGGCTGGCAGCCGCGGCCATGGCACGAGACGGTGTTTTACGAGCTGCATATCGGCAGCTTTTCGCCCGAGGGGACGTTTCTGGGGGCAAGGGAGCGGCTCGACCATATCGCCGAGCTGGGCGCCACCGCCATCCAGCTGCTGCCGTCGGCCGATTTTCCCGGCCGGTTCGGCTGGGGCTATGACGGGGTGTGTTTGTTCGCGCCGGACGCGGCTTATGGCGAGCCGGACGAGCTGCGTGCGCTGATCGATGCCGCGCATGGGCGCGGGCTGATGGTGTTCACCGATCTGGTGTTCAACCATTTCGGGCCGGACGGCAATTATCTGCCGCTCTATGCGCCGATGCTGTCGGCAAAACACGAGAACGATTTCGGCCAGGTGCCGAATTTCGACGGCGAGGGGGCGGAGACGGTGCGCGCCTTCGTGCTGGAAAACATCCGCTACTGGTTCGAGTGCTTCCATTTCGACGGGGCGCGGCTCGATGCGGTGCAGGCGATCGTGGACGATTCGCGCCCGCATCTGCTCGAGGAGATCGCGGCGATAGTGCATGCGGAGTTTCCCCTGCACCACCTGACGATCGAGAACTCGAACAACGAGGCTGGCTGGCTGGCGCGCGATGCGGACGGACACCCGCGCCTCTTTACCGCGCAATGGGCGGACGACATCCACCACGCCATGCATGTGATCGCCACCGGCGACCAGCACGATTACTACGCCAATTACGACCGGCCGGTCGAACAGCTCGGACGGGCGCTGGCGGAAGGCTATGCCTATCAGGGCGAGCACAGGCCGACCGATGGCAGCGATGTGGGCGAGAAGAGCGGGCATCTGCCGCCCACCGCCTTCGTCGCCTTTCTGCAAAACCACGACCAGGTGGGCAACCGGCCCTGCGGCGACCGGCTGAGCCGGACGGCCAGCCCCGAGGCGATGCTGGCGCTGTCGACGGTCTATCTGCTGGCGCCGAGCATTCCGCTGGTGTTCATGGGCGAGGAGTTCGACGCGACCACGCCCTTCCCCTATTTCTCAGACCTGCCCGAGCGGATGCATGACGACATCCACAAGAGCTGGCTGGAAAAGCTGGAAGACTGGCCGGTGCCGAGCGATCCGCCGGACCCGTTCGCAGTGGAAACCTTCGAATCGGCGCGGCTCGACTGGCACGGCGCGAGCTCGGCCTGCCGATCCTCGAGCATTATCGCGCGCTGCTCCGCCTGCGGCACCGCGAGATCGTGCCGCGCCTCGCCGGCATCAAGGGACATGCGGGGCGCTATCAGGTACTGGCGGGGCATGTGCTGGAGGCCGAATGGCGGCTGGGCGATGGCAGCAGACTGATCATGCTGGCCAATCTCGGCGCCGAGCCGGAAGGGGATCTGCCGATGTGGCGCGGACGGCCGCTGTGGCTGACCGGGGCGGCCGACGCCAACCGACTCGGCGGCTGGAGCGTGATGGTCGGCCTGGAAGAGCCCGATTAGACCGTGGTGCCGGTCGAGGCGCTGTGGGTGTCGTCGCCGAAGCGGTCGAACTGGCCGTTCTTGCGGAACCGCCACAAATAGGTCGGCACGATGGTGGCCATGGAAGTCGGGGTTATGCCGAAGGCTGCGAGCGTGCGCTTTTCGCGAATCGCCTCGGGCGAGACCACATTGTCGGCGCCGAGCAGGGCGACCTTGTCGGCTGTCAGCAGCTTGGGACCGGGGATGAGGCCGAGCGGCAGGGCGAGCAGATTGGCGATCGGGGCGGGCAGAGGCAGCAGCAGGCGCTTGCGGCCGGTCTCGGCCAGGATGCGCGTGAGCAGCTCCTTGTAGGTGACGACATCCGGCCCGCCGAGCTCGTAGACGCGGCCGGCCTTCACCACCCCTTCGGCCGCCAGCACGAAGGCGTCGGCGACGTCGCCGACCCAGACCGGCTGGACGCGCGAATCCCCGCCGATCAGCGGCAGGACAGGCGAGATCTGGGCGAGGCTGCCCATGAGGTTGAAAAAGCCGTCTCCGGGCCCGAAGATGATGGACGGACGCAGGACCACCGCGCCGGGGAAGGTTTCGAGCACCGCCTGTTCGCCGGCGAGCTTGGAGCGCGCATAGGCGCTGGCAGGCACCTTGTCGATGCCGAGCGCCGACATGTGGACGAGCGCTGAGGCGCCGGCCTCCCGCGCGGCCCGTGCCACGGTGCGGGCGCCTTCGACATGCACGGCATCGAAAGTCTGCTTGCCGGAGGGGTCGCCGATGCCGACGAGGTTGACGACGATGTCGGCGCCCTGGACGGCGCGGGCCACGGAGGCGGCGTTGCGCAGATTGGCCTGCACCGGCATGACCTGGCCGACGGCGCCGTGAATTTTCGTGTGCCCGGCGAGATCGGGGCGGCGCACGGCGACGCGGACGCGATAATTCTTGCGCGCGAAAGCCTGCACGAGCTGGGTGCCGACGAAACCGGCGCCGCCGAAGATGGTGACGAGTTGCGGTGTGGCCATGGCGCCCGACCTCGGAATACTGGAGCTACGCCGCGCTTGTACCCAAGGCGGACCGGGCTGTCGAGCCGGACGAGCCTTGCGGCACCGGATCAGATTTCGATCTCGTCCATGCGGCCGGCGAGGGAATCATAGACCAGCATGCGCCCGACGAGCGGAGTGCCGATGCCGGTGATCAGCTTGACCGCCTCGACGGCCATCAGCGTGCCGATGACGCCGGCGACCGGGCCGAGTATGCCGCCGGTCTCGCAGCCGGGCAGGTCGGTGTCGGCGAGGCTCGAATCGTAAAGATCGGCGAGCGTCGGGCCGGGCCGGCCATCGGGGCGCGCGAGATGGGGGGCGAGGACGGTGACCTGGCCGTCGAACATCGACAGCGCGCCCATGACCAGCGGAATGCGACTGGACGCACACGAGGCGGCGACCGCGCGGCGGGTGAACAGATCGTCGCTGCCGTCGAGGACGAGCTGGCACCCGGAGAGCAGTCTTTGGGCCGAATGCGGGGCGATGCGCTCGGCGAGCGGCTCGATGGTGACGGTGGGGTTGAGATCGCGCGCGAAACGGGCGGCGGAGGCGGATTTCGGCGCGCCGATATCGGCGGTGCGATGGACGATCTGGCGCTGGAGGTTGGAGATGGCGACGGTGTCGTCGTCGAGGACGCGGATATGGCCGACGCCTGCCGCCGCGAGATAGGCGAGCACCGGGCTGCCGAGCCCGCCGGCGCCGATGACGGCGATGCGGGCCGTGGCCAGCGCCTGCTGGGCGGCGCCGCCGAAGCCGCGCAACACGATGTGGCGCGCATAGCGCCTTGCGGCCTCGGCGTCGAGCATCGGGCTATGATCCACTCTAGCGCAACGGAATGGCGATGAAGCGCCGGTCCGGGCCTTCGAAGCCGCCGGGATAGACGGAGACCATCACCACCGCGTCGGCAAAATCCTGCGAGTGGAAGGGCAGGAAGACGCCGTAGAGGCGATAATCGAAGGCGCAGCCGCGCGAGCGCGGCAGGGCGGTGTCGCGCATGATCTCGGTGACATTGCCCTCAGGGCCTTCGAGCGTGAGCGCCATGCCCATGGGCTCGCGGCCGAACCAGTCATTACAGGTGAGTGGCGAGGTGGTGGGGAAGGTTTCGACCGTAAGGATAAAGTCCTCGACGGCGCGGCCGGCATCGTAAAACGGCACGCCGGTGACCGCGCGCTTGCCGTCGTCGGTGACGGCGTCGCCGAGCAGGAATGCCGTCTCGGCCGGCCAGGCGATTTCGAGCCGGTCGAGGATCGGGCGGGCTTCCTCCATGGCCTCGGCGCGCACGCGCGGCACGCGGATGCTTTCGTCGTCTATGCGGTGGCGCAGCGGCGTACCGGGGACCCAGGCATCCTTGTCGAGATCGACGATGAAGATGTTGGAATAGGGAAAGCCGGAGCCATCCTGCACGCCGAATTCCTCGAAGGCGAAATGGCGCCCGTCCGGCGAGAAACCAATAATTTCGAGCAGTGCCCTGTCCCCTGCCCGCGCCGCGCCGGCGGCGAGCAGCAGGGCGCAGAAAGCGAGCATCAGCGCTTTGAAAAGATCAGGTGCCCGTCGAGCCGAAACCGCCCGTGCCGCGTTGGGTCGCATCGAGTTCCTCCACCACTTCGAGCCGCGCCGGAGTGACCGGGGCGATCACGAGTTGCGCGATCCGCTCGCCGCGCCTGACGATGAAGTCGGCGCGGCCATGATTGATCAGGGCGACCTGCACCTCGCCGCGATAATCGGCGTCGATGGTGCCGGGCGCGTTGAGCACCGTGACCCCGTGCCGGACCGCAAGCCCGGAGCGCGGGCGCACCTGCCCCTCATAGCCGAGCGGCAGGGCCATGGCGAAGCCGCACGGAATCAGCGCGAAATCGCCCGGGGCCAGGGTGAGGGGCGAATCGGGCGCCAGCGCGGCATGCAAATCCATGCCGGCGGCGCCCGCCGTCTGGGCGCGCGGAACGGGCAGGCCCTCGCCATGCGCGAGCATGGCGATGGGGATGACCAATGCTTCCATTGTCAGAGCTGCACCACCGCAAAAGCCTCGTCGGGCAGGTCGGCGCCGCCGGTGATGAGACCGACGACGGGGATGACGATCTGCGCCTTGCCGCCGATCTCGGTCATGTTGGTCTCGACGATGCGGCCGCCGCCGATGACGAGGGTGATCGCGCTTTCCGAGAACATGGCCTCCATCATCTGCAGGGTCTGCTGGTCGAGCTCGTCGGCGCCGAACTCGGTCGACAACTCGCTCATGTCGAAGGCGACGCGCAGGCGGTTGGGGCCGACGACCTCTACGGAGAAGCCGCCGCCGCCTTCGCTGGCGAGATCGAGCTCGTCGAAACGGCCTTGCTGCTCGACGACGCAGGTGGCGCTGCCATCGGCGTTCTCGGTCAATTCGCCTTCATCGCAGAAGCCGGACTCGTCCGGATCGCTGTCGGCGGCCGTCTTCACCATGGCGTAGAAATCGGCATCGATGGTCTGCGTCACCACGGCGCGCGCCTCGGTCTCGCTCAGCACGGTGATATCGACCGTGGCCTCGACACAGCCGGCCAGCCCGACCGCCATGGCCGCCACGGCACCGAAGCGCAAAGCACCAGAAAAAATCACATCAACCTCCAGATCGCCGGCCCCGCCGGCCGCTGGCGGCACATTATGCGTTGGGGCCAGGTAACGGAACCCGCTAGCGGGGCGAATTTGAACTAGCCCGGCCCCGCCAGCAGCAGGCGCAATGCCAGAAGGGTGAGGGTGGCGAGGGCGGCGATGCCCAGGGTGCCGAGGGTGAGGGCCATCCAGCCGGGGATGAGGCCGCGGCGGGGGCGGCGCAGGCGCAGCTCGGCCAGCACGTGCTCGGCGTCGCGCAGGATGGCGGGGAGGCGCCCGGCGGCCTCGATGGCGGTGGCGGCGTGTTCGGCGAGGTCTTCGAGCCGGCCGATGGGGCCGGCCTCGCGCCGGATCCAGTCGCCGACGACGGGCTCGGCGACGGTCCAGATGTCGAGATCGGGATCGAGCGTGCGCGCAACGCCTTCGACCAGCACCATGGATTTTTGCAGCAGCACCAGCTCGGGGCGGGTCTGCATGTCGAACAATTCGGTGATGGCGAAGAGCTGGCCGAGCACCTTGCCCATGGAGATGTCGGCGGCGATGCGGCCATGCAGCGGCTCGCCGATGGAGCGGATGGCCAGCGAGAAATCGTCGACCGACTGGTGCTCGGGCACGTAGCCGATGTCGAAATGGCGCCGGGCGATCATGCGGTAGTCGCGGCTGATGAAGCCGTAGAGGATGTCGGCGAGGAAGCGCCGCTCGCGCTTGGTGATGCGGCCCATGATGCCGAAATCGACGGCGATGACGCCATTGGTGCGCGGATCGGCGAACAGATTGCCCGGATGCATGTCGGCGTGGAAGAAGCCGTCGCGGATGGCGTGGCGCAAAAAGTTCTGCAACAGGTTCCGCGCCAGCACGCGCCGGTCGATGCCGGCGGCGTCGATGGCGGCGATCTCGCGGATGGGGATGGCGTCGACCCAGGAGGTGGTCAGCACGTTGCGCGCCGTGTGGTCCCAGCTGATGCGCGGCACGGCGAAGCCGGTGTCTTCCTTGATGTTGCCGGCGAATTCGGACATGGCGGCGGCTTCGAGGCGCAGGTCGAGCTCGAGCCGGGCCGAGCGGTCGAGGGTGGCGACGACATCGGTGGGGCGCAGGCGCCGGGTGGCGGGCAGCAGGCGCTCAACGAGGCGCGCGCCGGCGTAATAGCTTTCGATATCGGCGAGGAACCGCGCCTCGACGCCGGGGCGCAGCACCTTGACCGCGACGCGCTCGCCGGTGGTGCGCAGTTTCGCCGAATGCACCTGGGCGATGGAGGCGGCGGCGACGGGCGGGGAGAGCTCGGTGATGTCGGCGGCCTCGGCACCGAGCGATTCCGTGAGAATGCCCGGTACCAGGGCGCCGTCGAAGGGCTCCATGCGGTCCTGGAGCGCGGAGAGCTCCCTGGCGGCCTCGAGCCCGACGATGTCGGGGCGGGTGGCGAGGGTCTGGCCGAATTTCACATAGGTGGGGCCGAGCCGGTTGAGCCCGCGCGTCAGCCGCTCGACGCGGCCGGTGCGGCGCACCGAGGGGCGCTCGAAAATACGCGCCATGCGCATGCCGAAGCTCAGCGCCGGCGGCAGCTCGATGCCATCGAAGATGGAAAAGGCCCCCTCGCGCGACAGCACGTAGCCGGCGCGGACCAGGCGGAAATAGGCCGCAAGCCCCATTATGGCGCCCTCAGCTCATGCGGCGGGCGCTGAACAGGGCGGCGATATTGCCGCTGAGCGCGGTGTGGCGGATGCGGGTGAAGCCGGCCCCGGACAGCATGGCGGAGAAGGCCGGGGGCGCGGGGAAGCGGCGGATGGATTCGACGAGATAGCGATAGGGCTCGGCCTCGCCGGCGACGGCCTTGCCGAGGCCGGGGATCACGCGATCGGAATAGGCGCGATAGACGGCATCGAGGCCGGGCAGGTCGACCTGGCTGAATTCGAGCACGAGGATGCGCCCGCCGCGCTTGAGGACGCGATGGGCCTCGGCCAGCGCGGTCTCGATGCGCGGCACGTTGCGGATGCCGAAGGCGATGGTGTAGGCGTCGAAGCTCCGGTCCTCGAAGGGCAGCGCCTCGGCATTGGCCTCGACGAAGCTGACCTTGTCGGGAAAGCGCCAGCGGGCGGCGCGCTCGCGGCCGACGCGCAGCATGTCGGAATTGATGTCGGAGACGACGACGTCCGCATAGCCGAGCGAGGCGTTGACGATGCGCTCGGCGACATCGCCGGTGCCGCCGGCCATGTCGAGCACGCGAAACGGCCGCCCGCCCTGCTTGGGCGGGGCAAGCTCGGCCACCAGCGCGTCCTTCCACAGCCGGTGCACGCCGAGGCTCATCAGATCGTTCATCAGATCGTAGCGGTCGGCGACCTTGTGGAAGACCTCGTCGACCAGACCCTGCTTGTCCTCGAGCGCCACGGTCCGTTCGCCGAAATGTGTGGTCTGGGCGGCCATGCAACTTCTCCGTGACTGGCTCGGGCGCACCATATACACAGCGCATCGCCGATGACCACCGCGCAAAGCCGCACAGCCGGGAACCGAAATGCCTGAACTGCCCGAAGTCGAGACCGTACGCCGCGGGCTGATGCCCTATGTGGTCGGCGCTGATATAAGGAGCGTCACGCTCTACCGGCCGGATCTGCGCTTTCCGTTTCCAAAAGGGCTGGCCGAACAGCTCGCCGGCCGCAGGATCGCGGGGCTCGAAAGGCGGGCAAAATACCTGCTGTTCGCGCTGTCGGACGGGCAGACCCTGCTCAGCCATCTGGGGATGACCGGCGCCTGGCGGTTCGCCGACCATGTGCCGGACGAGAAGACGCGCTATCATGCGCCGGCGGGCGGGCACGACCATTTGCGGGTGGGGCTGGCGCATCAGGCGCATGGCGAGATGGATCTGATCTATTCCGACCCGCGCCGGTTCGGCTTCATCGACCTGATCGCGCCGGGCGCGGAGAGCCCCTATCTCGCGGGCCTCGGGCCGGAGCCGCTGGGCAATGAATTGTCGGCCGAGGGGCTGGCGGCGGCACTGAAGGGGCGGCGCACGCCGATCAAGGCGGCGCTGCTCGACCAGAGGCGGATCGCGGGGCTGGGGAACATCTATGTGTGCGAGGCGCTGTGGCGCGCCGGGATCGCGCCGACCGTGCCGGCAGCCTCGCTGGTCGAGGCCGGTGGCGGGCCGGGCCAGAGGCTCGAGGCGCTGGTGCGCGCCATCCGCGCCGTGCTCGAGGACGCGATCGCGGCGGGCGGGTCGACCTTGCGCGATTTTCGCGCCGCGGACGGGGCGAGCGGCTATTTCCAGCACAGTTTTTCGGTCTATGACCGCGAAGGCGCGCCCTGCCCGCGCCCGGGCTGCACCGGCACCATTGCGCGCATCGTGCAATCGGGGCGCTCGACCTTTTACTGTCCGACATGCCAGCACTGAGCCGGCGCGCCTGTTGACGCCCGACAGGCGCTGCATTATAGAGCGCCCGACTGGCGGCCGGGTGCCGCCGCTTTCATTTGCAACCCCGGACCAAGGGCGTCGGACCGCACTGGCCGGGAAGCGAGCGCCAAGAGGACATTCATGGCCAATACGCCATCGGCCAAGAAGGCCACCCGCAAGATCGAAACCCGCACCGCGGTGAACAAGTCGCGCCGCTCGCGCGTGCGCACCTTCCTGCGTCGGGTCGAGGAAGCCATCGCCGCGGGCGACCACGGCGCGGCCATGACGGCGCTGCGCGCCGCCGAGCCCGAGCTGCACCGCGCCGCCGGCAAGGGGATCGTCCATGCCAACCAGGCCGCCCGCAAGGTCTCGCGCCTCAACTCGCGCGTGAAGGCCCTGGCCACCGCCGGCTGAGCCTTCCGGGCACCCTGCCCCGCAGCCTGAACGCCATTTCGATCAAGGCCCCCTCGGGGGCCTTTTTTGTTGCCGGTACGGCCTGCCGCACCGGCAGGCCGGCGGAGACAAAGGGCGACGGACACGTAGGTAGAAATCGGTATCGCACACCGATGCCGTCCATGGCGTAGATTCAAAATCCACAGCGATGCGAACCACTTGGCGCGGCATGGAGCCGCAAAGCCCGAGGGGCCCGCGCGGGTACAAGGCAGGGCTGCAAAAAAAATCCTCGCCTCGCCAATGGCGGCGGGCGGGACTGATTCTGCATTGAGTCCAAGCGCTTAAATTGTCGTGGGAAAAGGGGGGGTGAAGGCGGAGTCCAACGGGGAAAAGAGTCAAGCCCCTATTTGAGCGATTCGCCTGTTGCTCCCCCCACGGGGGGGCTCTAAAGTACGCGGCGTGGATGACGGACAAGCCGACAGCAGAGCGGCGGGACGGCATACAGACTACACAGACGGGCATAGACTAGGGGTCGGTCACGGCGCTGTTCGCGTCAGTTTCCTGAGTATTCAAGCGGCAAGACGCGCCATTTTCATTGGCCGCGACTTGAGTTTTATTGCCGTTTGACGGCGGTTCCTTCCGGTGTTGGTCAACCGGGTCAGATTGGCGAGTCGAAGCATGTACGCGGCAACCCAGGAGGTCGCGGCGGGGGTCGCTTTGACTGTGCCGCATGCCGGGGAAACCCGCATGCAGGGTTTGGAACGGCCTCGCGCGTCCTGTAGCGGCGGCGGGCGGGCAGGATGAAGGGCAGACTATGAAACAGCAGGCGTTGGCCGGAAGGGAAGACTGGAATGGGGGCAGTCCAGACGCGGGCGCTGAGCCGAAATCGACAGGTCCGGCAAAATCGACGGCCGCGGCCGGTTCCAGGGTTGCCGTCGTGAGCGGGCAGGACGAGGACGCAAGGCTGGCCGAGATCTGGAAGCGGGTGCGCGCGCGCCTGCGGGTCGCGGTCGGCGAGGACGTGTTCACCTCGTGGTTCGCTCGGCTCGAGCTGGAGGAACTGGTCGGCGACGTGGCGCATCTGTCGGCCCCGACGCGGTTCCTGTGCTCATGGATCCAGTCCAATTATTCCGACCGCCTGCTCGAGGCGCTGCGCCTCGACGCGCCCGAAGTGGCGCGGCTGCAGATCACCATGCGCATCAACGGCCAGCCGGCGCAGCGCCTAGCGCGCGAAGGCAAGCCGGCCGAGGACGCGAGGCAACCGATGCCGGGAGCGGCCAATGAGAGCCAGCCCGCGCCGGTGGCGGCGCAGCCCGCGCGCCTGACGCGCGAGGGGCTGGGGCGCGAGAAGGGCGACGCGCTTTCGGGCACGGCGATCGAGCCGCGCATGAGCTTCGAGAACTTCGTCGCCGGCGGTTCGAACGAGATCGCGCTCGGCGCCGCCAAGCAGGTGGCCGCCGCCGTCGCCAACGGCACGACGAGCTTCAACCCGGTCTATGTCCATGCGAGCGTCGGCCTGGGCAAGTCGCACCTGCTCAACGCCATCGCCAATGCGGCGCTGGAGGCCAATCCGCAGCGCACCATCGTCTATCTGACGGCCGACCATTTCATGTACCACTTCATCCAGGCGGTGAAGGGCCAGTCGGCGCTGACCTTCAAGGACTGGCTGCGCAAGGTCGACCTTCTGCTGATCGACGACATGCAGTTTTTGCAGGGCAAGTCGGCCACCGAGTTCGGCCACACGCTGGGCTCGCTCCTGAGCGGGGCGCGCCAGGTGGTGGTCGCCGCCGATTCCCCGCCGCGCGACCTCGAAATGCTCGACGAGCGCATCCGCTCGCGCCTGTCGGGCGGGCTGGTGGTGCCGATCCTGGGGTTCGATCTCGACATGCGCCGCTCGATCGTGCAGCGGCGCGCCGACCAGGCAACGGCCCGCTACGGCGTGCATTTCCCCGGCGCGGTGATCGACTATATCGCGCGCTCGGTGATGAGCCATGGGCGAGACCTCGACGGCGCGGTCAACCGGCTGGTGGCGGCCAACCAGCTCTCGCACGACCTGATCACCGTGCCGCTGGCCGAGCGCACGCTGGCCGACCTGATCCGCACCCGCGACGTCAAGCGCGTGCGCATCGAGGACATCCTCAAGATCGTGTCGCGCCACTTCAAGGTGCCGCGCAACGAATTGCTCTCGGCGCGCCGCTCGCGCGACGTGGTGCGGCCCCGCCAGATCGCCATGTATCTCGCCAAGGCGCTGACCAGCCGCTCGCTGCCCGAGATCGGGCGCCGCTTCGGCGGGCGCGACCACACCACCGTGCTGCATTCGGTGCGCAAGGTGGAGCAGATGATGCGCGAGGACCCCGAACTGTGCCAGGAAATCGAGCTGCTCAAGCGCATGCTCGAGGAATAGAACGGCGCGGCCGGCGGGCGGGACCGGGCGATAAACGGCGATATTTGCCGTGCGCAAACGCCCGGCGGCCTTGCCTTGGCGCATGCAAATTGCCATGGTCTCGACCCCGGCGCATGGGGATTTCCGTCCCGCGCCGCCTGCCCGACCGAGGAAGATCACCGGCGATGAAAGTCACGCTCGAACGCAATCACCTGCTCAAGTCCCTCGGACATGTGCATCGCGTGGTCGAGAGGCGCAACACCTACCCCATCCTCGCCAATGTGCTGCTGCGCGCGGGGGGCGACGGGCTCGAATTGCGCGCCACCGACCTCGACATCGAGGTGACCGAGACCATACCCGCCATCGTCGCGACACCGGGCACCACCACGGTGCCGGCGCACACGCTTTACGAGATCGTGCGCAAGCTGGCGGACGGCGCCGAGGTGCGGCTCGAGAACCAGGGCGGCGAGCAGATGCTGCTGACCTCGGGGCGCTCGCGCTTCCATCTCGCCTGCCTGTCGCCGGACGGCTTTCCCGACCTCAAATCCGGCAGCTTCGGCCACAGCTTCGCCATCGCCGCGCCGGCGCTGCGCGAATTGATCGAGCGCACGCAATTCGCGATCTCCAACGAGGAGACGCGCTATTATCTCAACGGCATCTACCTGCACACGATCGATGCGGGGAACGGGCCGGTGCTGCGCGCCGTGGCGACCGACGGGCATCGCATGGCGCGCGCCGACACGGCGGCGCCCTCCGGCGCCGAGGGCATGCCCGGCATCATCGTGCCGAAAAAGACGGTCGGCGAGGTGCTCAAGCTGCTCGACGGCGCCGAGGACGAGGTGCAGGTCGAGCTGTCCGAGACCAAGATCCGGGTGTCGCTCGGCTCGGTGGTGCTGCTCTCGAAGCTGATCGAGGGGACATTCCCCGACTATGAGCGGGTGACGCCCAAGAACAACGACAAGCAGATGAGCGTCGACCGCAACGCCTTCGCGGTGGCGGTCGATCGCGTCTCGACCATCGCTTCGGACCGCGGCGGCAAAGCCGTGAAGCTTTCGGCGAGCAACGGGATGCTGGAATTGTCGGTGAACAATCCCGACCACGGCACGGCGAACGAGGAACTTCCGGTCGATTTCGAGACCGAAGGCTTCGAGATCGGCTTCAACGCCCGCTA
>JAEWHZ010000045.1 GCA_023387585.1 Pseudomonadota bacterium | reverse complement strand
CGAACCTCCCAAAACCGCATGACGGTACTTTTCGGAGGCTGCGCGAACATGTTGACGGACGCTGCGCTTAAGGCGCTGAAACCAAAAGACAAAGTCTACAAGGTGTCAGACAGGGACGGCATGTATGCCCGTGTCACGCCGACAGGTCTGATCTCATTCAACCTGGATTACCGGCTGAATGGGCGCCGCGAGACCGTCTATCTCGGCAGGTACGGACGTGACGGCATTTCGCTCGCACGGGCTCGCGAACTCTGCCTGGACGCCAAACGCGCAGTCCGAGAGGGCCGCTCACCCGACGATCTCCGTCAGTACAGTCCATCGCGCACAGGGTAGCGAGCGCAAGGTGATCATTTTTGATCCGGTCGACGCAACGTCCAGTTTTCTCCGTGGGAAGGAAGGTGATCGGCTAATCAATGTGGCGATCTCACGCGCCCAAGCTCACGTGATCATCCCCTATCATGCGTCCGAACTTACCAATCCGACGATCTCTCGCCTCCAGCATATTTCCTCAGGCATCTTCCAGACCAGTGGCCGATATATGCGGCCGTTTTCCTTCGCGACGGCTGGATAAGGCTGCGAACGATCTGCCCCGATGAAACCTTGCTGGCTATCAAGGAACGACCGGATAGAAGGGCTTGCCCCAATCCTTGTCGGGATTGTCCATCATCAGATCGGTGAAGACCGGCATCAGGAAGCCGAGGATCACCGCGCTCGAGCAGCGAGGCGATCATGTTGACCCAGGACGCGCCGACCCCGAGTTTTTCGCCAATCGCCGTGTCGTTATAGCCCCGCGCGCGCAAGGCGCCGATCCGCGAAGCCCCTGCATGTCGATGGCAACATGCCAGGTGCCGGAACGCGGCACCGGTAGGCGCACGGGAGAGCGCTTCGCGAGGCCTCCGACATAACTATGGCGACGGCCCGCTTTGTAGCTGTTGAAGTTCGAGCCATCCATGAGGCGGACGTTGGCCGCACTGCCGCTGAGCGTCACCACGACGACACTGCCCCGTTCGACATGCCCCAGATTGTAATGCGTGAAATTCATCGAGCTCTCCGATCGCGTGCGTTCAGCTAAGAGCAGACTGTTCGAGAGCGCGGAGAGCGATCGCGAATCGTCTATCCTTTTCAGGATAAAATTCGCATACGTAGGTGACAAATCCTGTCACCTACGCCGACTGCCTAACGCGGCCCAAAGTCCGGTCCGTCACCATGCGATGGAAAGATGCCGCGCGATGCACACTAGGGACTGGTGCCCTGAGAGCTTTTGCTATACCAATCATCTCAATGATTCTTGAATTATTGAGATGATTATGGATGAGAAACGAGCTCTCGCGGCCTGCGCCGCGCTTTCGCAGGAGACGAGGCTACGCATCGTTCGGCTTCTTGTGACGGCCGGGCCGGAAGGAATGTCCGCCGGTGCCATCGGCGAAGCAGTGGACGGCGCGTCCTCTTCGCGCATGTCTTTTCACCTGAGCCATCTAGAACAGGCCGGGCTTGTTGAATCCCGGCGAGCCGGGCGCTCGATTATCTACACCGCGGCGCTCGGGGTGCTCTCGGGCCTTATCGAATTCCTCATGCGCGACTGCTGTCAGGGGCACCTGATTTGCTCGCCGATGATGATGACGGCTCCGGCCTTCTACGACCCTATGTTGCCAGAACCTCTTCAAGCTGCCGCACCAGTGCCTGGCGTTTCTCAGCCTTCAAACCATCGAGGTTTTGTTGCCGCCATCGCACGGCCGGCAGTTCGGCGCCGGCCTCCAGGTTGAGGGCTGGCCAGTCGGGTTCGCCGCGCTCGAACGCCAACAGAAATTGGCGGTGCGCATTGGGCATCTCTCCGACGATGTCGGCAATCAGTGCTTCACGCGCCGCAAGCAGGGTCTCGAGTTCGACCGGTTGTCGCGTCATGCCGACGAAACCTCGGTCAAATTCTACCGCAATATCTTTGCGCCGCACCGCCAGAACTTCGGCCATGGGGCGGTCGTGGCTGATCAGGTAGATGAGGAAGGCCCGACGCAGCGCATCGTCGATGCCTTCATTCGCCAGAAGATCACGCACGTCGAACAGATCGCGTGGATGCTGACGGTCGAGGGCGGCGACAATCTTGCCGGCGTAGAGATCGGGAAACGAGACGATCCGCATTTCGGCAAAGCCGAATTCATCTTCCACGCTGGGGGAGACCGACCGTATGGCGGGCTCGAACACGCAGCCACGCAGGACCGGCGTCACCTCAATCTTGATTTGCGCGCCATCGCCACGGACGACGAGCTTAGTGATCACATTCTCGCGCGAGCGTGACGGAGCGACACGGGAGCCGCGGACTGATTCGGTAATGCGCTCAGCGATGCGCGCCATCGCCGCATTGATCGTTGCAAGCGAGGTCGCGCGGTCCTGCACTGGCAGGTAGGTAAGATCGATATCGACCGAGAGGCGCGGCAGGTCGCGCACGAACAGATTGATCGCCGTGCCACCCTTCATCGCGAAGCACTCTTCCGCAACCACCGAAGGCAGTGTGCGGATCAGTAATGCGACCTGATTTCGGTAAGTGTCCGCAAATGCCATCAATACGCCTCGGCCAGTTCCTTGGGGACAGTGATCTCGTAGGTCGGGTCGTACCTGCCGTCCTTGACCAGCATGCGCTTGCCCGAACCCAGTTCGATTGCGGTCCGGTCGACTTGCTTGAGCCATGCATGGCGATGCCGATCGGCAAAGAAGAAGAACAGGCGCTTCACCTTCACACTGCGGCAGCGGACAAGCAGCTTCTGGAGCCGCCTCGGCGCAAGATCGCTCAGACCTTCCATCAGCACGTCGACCTGATCGAAGCTCTCACGCTGGGGCAGCTCATCGAGAAGTTCGAGAACCGCCCGTTCGGGCGTCGATACCGTCAACGGCCAATCCCATTGCCCCCAGGGCAGAGCGCGCAATCCGGCGTCCTGAAAAGATCCCGCAACTCGCGCATCAGGTGCGCGGTCCGAAACGAGGGAAGGAAAGCTGACATCCTCCAGGTCGGCCCCGAAGAGCGGCGAGCTGTTGTGATACACGAACCGTTCCTTCAGTGGGAGCGTCGTGAGCCAGCTGGGCGGCTTCGCTGGACCGTGAAGATGGATCTCGGAACGATCCTGTGAGAGGTAATGGGCATAGCCTTGCAGCTCGAGGGCTGTCCGGCCGCCAACGGTGAGACGATAGCCGAGAAGCGTCTGCAGCGAGACGACCACCTGCTGCCAGCCAAGCTGTCCGCGAGGGCGCCGATACACTCGGCGTGCCGGCTGCTCGAGCCAGCCAGAGGCAACATATTTGGTGCGCAGCGAGGTTGAGTAGCCTTGAGCGGAAAGCCACGCGGCATCGACGAGCAGGCCCTCAGGCAGGACCTGTTCCAGTTGCTTTAACTTTCCTATTGTTTGCGCACTCATAGTGAGTGTTTTAGCATATTTTCAAACCAAGCGCCAGTTTGAAGATGCCCTAGTTTGCTGCTTTGTGGTTAGCAAATCGACATAAACGCAAACTGACCTCTTGTCCGAGGCAGGCTGCTCGTTGTGGTCAGCGGTGTTTTCTGCTACAGATTGGGTCAATCTGTGGGACGGCGTTCACAGGGTCGAGACTGGCGATTGACGCCGATTGTCCTTGAAACCCACAAATTTTTTTTCGACCCTTTTTCCCTTTAAAATCAAAAGCGTAACATTTTGACTAGCCAGTAGTCGGTTTTTGCGCGCCCCAAGGCCATAATTATACGTGATATCAACGGCTTAATGTTGGTTTGGACGATTGAGTGGGAATGATGGGGTAGCAGAGGACGCTCGAGCGACCTTTGAACGGAATGCTTCGGCCTTTCGTTTCGTCACTCCATCGAGCCCCTCAAAACCCCAGCGACTGCTGCACCGGCTCCGGCGGGGCGAGGCGCACGCCTTCGAGTTCCAGCATCCGCGCCTTCGACAGGCCGCCGCCGGGCGCTGAAAAGCCGCCGAGCTTGCCGCCTGCGGCCAGCACGCGGTGGCAGGGGATGATCAGCGCCACCGGGTTCTTCGCCATCGCCTGTCCGACATCGCGCGCTGCCTCGGGGCCGGCGCCCAGTTCCCTGGCAAGCATCCCATAGGTGGTCGTATGACCCCAGCCGATGCGGCGGGCGGCGGAATAGATCTGCCTGAAGAACTCGTCCTGATCCCCGAGATCCAGCACGAGATCAGAGAAATCGACACGCTCGCCGGCGAAATAGCGTTTCACGGTCGCGATGGCGTCGGCGATATGCACCGGCGGCGTCCCGCGTTCCACCTGCGGCAGGCGGCGCAGGAACAGCCGTTCCGTTGATCCCTCATTGTCCGTCGGCAGTTGGAAGCGGGTAATGCCGACATCGTTCCACGCAATGCCGCAAAAGCCGCCGTCCGTCTCGAAAATCGCGTATCGATGCATGGCGAGCTTCCTCCTGTGATTGCCGCCAGAATCGCGCCATAGGGCTTCCGACGCAACCCGCTTCTTGCGCCGCTGACGATCCGCACTCAGGCCGACAGCCAGTCCCGGATCGCCAGTTCATCCGCCTCCACAAGCTCGTGCCCGGCATCCAGCCGCTGCTCGTCGACCAGGACACCGGCCGCGGAAAGCTGCTCTCGCAAACCTTTTGCATAAGGGCCGTAGAGATCAAGTTTCCCGGTCAGCATCAGCACCTTTGCCCCTGCAAGTCCTGCCCGTGGCTGGTCGTCCTCTAGAACCTTCATGGCTCTCAGAAGGACGGCGCGGCGGACCGCGTCCGGGTGAAGC
>JAEWHZ010000034.1 GCA_023387585.1 Pseudomonadota bacterium | reverse complement strand
GCGCCCCTGACCTCGATGTTCCTGTTCGACGAGGCCAACCCCACCGGCTTCGACGATTATCGGCCGCGCGTGCATGACAGCAACGGGTTGTCGATCGTTCGGGCCAGCGGCGAGACGCTGTGGCGGGCGCTGAACAACGCCCCCCGCTTCGGCAATGCCTATTTTTTCGAGGACAGCCCGCGCCGCTTCGGGCTCGAGCAGCGGGGCCGCGCCTTCGCCGCCTATCAGGACGCCGAGGCGCATTACGAGCGCCGCTCCTCGCTGCTGATCGAGCCGCTTTCGAGCTGGGGGCGCGGCGCGATCAGGCTGGTCGAGGCTTCGGCCCGGCTCGAGGCCGACGATAACATCGTCGCCTTCTGGGTGCCCGAAACGCCCATTGCCGCCGGCGATGTGCTCGAATTCGCCTATCGCATGCGCTGGGGCGATCTCGTGCCGCCCGAGAATGGCGATTTCGCCCATGTGGTCGAGACCCGCTCCGGCCAGGGCGGCATTTCCGGTATCGAGAACCCGGAAGGGCTGAGAAAATTCGTCGTCGATTTCGCCGGCGGCCCGCTCGCCAAT
The DNA here is from genome assembly GCA_023387585.1 of Pseudomonadota bacterium. Classification (GTDB taxonomy): domain Bacteria; phylum Pseudomonadota; class Alphaproteobacteria; order Rhizobiales; family Devosiaceae; genus Devosia. The sequence goes on along the minus strand of JAEWHZ010000034.1, from coordinate 3,035 downwards.
CTCGATCCTGGGACGGAGCTCGACGTGTTCGTCGATGCCGGCCCGGCCGAGCTGATCTACGCCACGGTCTCCCATGTCGCCGCCAGCGGGGTGTGGCGAATGGTCCTCGACGTCGACATGACAGGGAACGACTTGGTGGAGTTGCGCGCTTATGTGACCGGACTGGGCACCAAGCTCACGGAAACCTGGCTGTACCAGTGGAGATCCACGACATGACGTCCGAACGCGACCGTGAGGCGGCGCAGGGTCCCTATGCCGCAGCGGACCCTTACGCTCCGCCCGAAGCCCCCATGGCCATGCCGACCCAGATCCTGGAGCGGCCCGCGCCCGGCTGGCTGCAACGCCTGCGCCCCGCGCGCATCCCGGCAGAGCAGGGCTAACGCGTGATGCAGGCCAAGACGGCACGCCTAGTGCTGATCGGCGCGGCGCTGTTCATGGCGTCGGCCTCGACCTTCCTGTTCATCGGCTTTTCCGCCGTGGGCGGGCTGGTCTGGGTCGACGCGCTGCGTGCCGTCCTGGTGTTCGTCAGCACCTTCTGGCTGGCCTGGGGCGCGGCGCTAGCCACGGCCGGCCTGTTCCACCGCCCGCGCCGGCGCCGTCCGCGTGCCGTGCGCAAGCAGGCCGGGCGCTGCGCCATCCTCGTTCCGGTCTACAAGGAAGACCCGCCCGCCACCTTCTCGCGCATCGCCGCGATGAGCGCCGGCCTCAGCGCCGCCGGCGCGCATGAGCGCTTCGATTTCGTCGTGCTGTCCGATACGCCTTCGGGCCCCATCGCCGATACCGAACGCGCCTGGTTCGAGCACATGGCGCATCGCCAGATCGCGCGCGGCAACATCTTCTATCGCCGCCGCACCGACAATCGCGGCAAGAAGGCCGGCAATATCGAGGACTTCATCCGCCGCTCCGGCGGAGCCTATGCCTATGCCGTCATCCTCGACGCCGACAGCCTGATGAGCCCGGAAACCTTCGTCGCGCTGGTGCGGCGCATGGATACCGAGCCCGATCTCGGCCTGCTGCAGACCCTGCCCCGGATCATCGGCGCCCAGACCTTTTTCGGCCGCGCCATGCAGTTCGCCGCCAGCTACTACTCCCCCGTATTCTCGCGCGGGCTGGCGCTGGTGCAGGGCAAGGAAGGCCCGTTCTGGGGCCACAACGCCATCGTGCGCATGGAGGCTTTCGCATCCAGCTGCGGCCTGCCGGTGCTCGCCGGCAAGCCGCCTTTCGGCGGGCACGTGCTCAGCCACGACTATGTCGAGGCGGCGCTGCTTGCCCGCGCCGGCTGGCGCGTCGAGATGGACCCCAGCCTCGGCGGCTCCTTCGAGGAAGGACCGGAAAACGTCGTCGAGCATGCGCGGCGTGACCGGCGCTGGTGCCAGGGCAATCTCCAGCACATGCGCCTGCTGCCTGCGCCCGGCCTCAAGCCGTGGAGCCGCTTCATCTTCCTTCAGGGCATCATGTCCTATCTGTGCTCGCCGATCTGGCTGGCTTTTCTCGCCACCTCGATTGTCGCCTCGGCCCTGCCGCCGCTCGAATATGCGACCTTCAGCGAAATGGCCTTCGCCCGGCAGGCGGCGATGGCGCTCGCCATCGCCATCATCGCCATGCTGGTGCTGCCCAAGCTGGCCATCGTTGCGAGAGGCGCCCTCGACGGCACCAATGCGCGCTTCGGCGGCAACACGCGCGTGTTGTGGTCGGTGATCACCGAGATCGCCTTTTCCAGCCTGCTCACCCCCGTCATGCTGATGCTGCAGACCCGCTCGGTGGCCCAGGTGCTGGTCGGCGCCGATGGCGGCTGGCCGGCGACGAGCCGCGACCAGCGCCATCTCACGCTGGCCCAGGCGTTCGAAGCCTCGTGGTGGATCGTCGCCACCGGCGCCGTGGCACTGGCCGCCACCCTTGTCTATGCGCCCGACCTGCTGGTCTGGCTGCTGCCGGTCGCCGTGCCCATGCTCATCGCGCCGATCCTGATCGCTGGCAGCTCCATGCCGGCGCGTGAGGGCGACCGCACGCTGTTCGCCACCATCGAGGAGCGGGTTCCGGTGCCGGCTATCGAGATTCGCAACGCCGTATTGGCGGACTGGCAGCGCGAGGCGACTGCCACCAACGTCTTTTAGAAACAGGCCCGGTACGTCGGCACATGGACATGCGGTTGAACCAGACGCCCTCCGGCCTCGTCGCCGGAGCGGTCTCGCCCGGCGGACGGGATCTGCGTCTCGACATGTTCCGCGGGCTGGCGCTGGTGATGATCTATATCAACCATGTGCCCGGCACGGTGTTCGAACATTGGACCAGCCGCAATTTCGGCTTTTCCGACGCCGCCGAAGCGTTCGTGCTGATGTCCGGCATCGCCGCCGGGCTGGCCTATTCGCGCCGCTTCCAGGCCGAGCCGCTCTGGGCGGCGACGGCGCGGATCTGGGCCCGCGCGCGCTACCTCTATTTCGTCCACCTCGCCATGACCGTCATCTGCCTCGGCATATTCGCCTTCGCCGCCAAGGCGTTCGGGCTCGACGAGATGCTGGGCCGCAACAATGTCGCCGCCCTGTTCCGCGATCCGCTGGGGGTGATGATCGGCATCCCGACGCTGCTGCACCAGCTGGGCTATCTCAACATCCTGCCGCTCTATTCGGTGCTGCTTCTGGCGGCGCCCTTCGCCATCCTTATCGGCCTTCGCCGCCCGGCGCTGCTGCTCTACCTGTCGATAGCCCTGTGGGCGCTGGCGGCGCATTTCCGCTGGAACATCCCGGCCTATCCCAACCCGGGCGGCTGGTTCTTCAGTCCCTTCACCTGGCAATTGGTGTTCGTCGTCGGGCTGGTCGGCGGCATCGGCATGCGCCAGGGCGAAGGCCTGTTCCGCTTCAACCGCTATGCCTTCGCTCTGGCGGCCTTCATCGTCGTCGGGGCGCTGGTCTGGATGCGCGTGCCCGGGGTGGCGCCCATGGGGCATGCGGCGCTGCGCGCGGGGGCCGAGGCGGGCCTGCCCTATTATTTCACCGGCTTCGACAAGACCTATTCCGCCCTGCTGCGCGTCGTCCACG
>JAEWHZ010000325.1 GCA_023387585.1 Pseudomonadota bacterium | reverse complement strand
TGTCGGTGCCCATCGAGCCCACGGCTTCCTGGCCGGTGGTGGCCATGGGTGCCATCAGCAGCTTGATGTCTTCCTGGGTGTAGGCGAAGGCCTGGAGCCGGTCGAGCAGCGCCGCCGTCGGCTCGGGGGCCTTGGGCGGGGAAGGCGGCAGGTCCTCGAGCACGATCTGCGTGCGCGCCAGCCAGTCGGCATAGGGATTGGCGGTGGCCAGCGTCGACTTGATCTCGTCGTCGGAAATGATGCGGCCCTGTTCGAGGTCGATCAGCAGCATGCGCCCCGGCTGCAGGCGCCAGCGCTCGACGATGTCCTCGTCGGGGATGTCGAGCACGCCCGATTCCGAGGCGAGGACGACCAGGCCTTCCTTGGTGACGACATAGCGCGCGGGCCGAAGCCCGTTGCGGTCGAGGGTCGCGACGACATAGCGCCCGTCCGAGATCGACATGGCGGCGGGGCCGTCCCACGGTTCCATCAGCGAGGCGTGATACTGGTAGAAGGCGCGGCGCTTCTCGTCCATCAGCGGGTTGCCGGCCCAGGCTTCCGGGATCAGCATCATCGCCGCATGCGGCAGCGGATAGCCGCCGCGAATGAGGAATTCGAGCGCGTTGTCGAAGCAGGCGGTGTCCGACTGGCCCTCATAGGAGATCGGCCACAGCTTGGAGATGTCGTCGCCGAAATACCGTGAATGCACCGAGGCCTGGCGGGCCGCCATCCAGTTCACATTGCCCCGAATGGTGTTTATCTCGCCATTATGCGTTGTCAGGCGATAGGGGTGCGCCAGCTTCCAGGAGGGGAAGGTGTTGGTCGAAAAACGCTGGTGCACCAGGGCGATGGCGCTCTCGAAGTCCTTGTCGTGCAGGTCGAGATAGAAGCTGCCGAGCTGGTCGGCGAGGAACATGCCCTTGTAGACCAGCGTGCGTGCCGACATCGACACGACGTAAAAGCCGTTGTCGCCGTCGCTTTCGGGCACTTCGCGATAGACGGTGTTGGAGATGACCTTGCGCGCGATCAGCAGCTTGCGCTCGAATTCGTCGAGCGTAAGTCCCTCGGGCCGTGCGATAATCATCTGCTCGATGGCCGGCTGGGTGGCGATGACGCCACGCGACAGCTTGCCGTTATTGGTGGGCACGATGCGCTCGCCGAGCAGGGTCAGCCCTTCCTGGGCGATGCAGCGGCGCATGATCTCGGCGCAGCGGTCGCGCAGGCCCTCCACATTGGGATAAAACACCATCGCCACGGCGTAGTGGTGCTTTTCGGGCAGCGCGAAGGGCAGCACCTTCCTGAAGAAGGCATGGGGGGTCTGCACCAGGATGCCGGCGCCGTCGCCCATAAGCGGGTCGGCGCCCACGGCACCGCGGTGTTCCAGATTTTCGAGGATTTCGAGACCCTTCTGCACCACGTCGTGGCTGGGTCTGTTCTTGATGTTGGCGATCATGCCGATGCCGCAGGCATCGTGTTCGCGTTTGGGGTCGTAAAGTCCTTGAGCCGCCGGCCGTCCCGCGATCGGGCCGCCGGCGTGCTGCCGTGTGGGGGTTTGGTTCGATCCCGCTGGACTGATGACCATGGTTACAAATCCCTTAGTCTGATGACCCCGAAGGGCTGAGGACGCGAGAGGCGGGACGGACCCGCCATCGATTGCGGACAGCGCGGCGTTCGGGTCGTACATGGTACGGCTCGGAGAGCGCTCGTGTCCATTCCAGGGAAGCGGCGCTGCATCCAAATGGCCGCTCGTTCGGGCAAGTCTAGCCCCGCTTGACCGTTTCCGCCATGCAAGGGGCGGGACCAGCCGGTCCGCGTGCCGGGCATCGCCGGGGAGACCGGGGCTCGGCAGTCGATAAACGACAACATTGTTGTCCTATCTCGCTGACATTCGCACAGTTTCAAACCCTGCGCAAGCAGTCCACGTCATTTTTTCGCAGCGGATCGTAGGACAAATCCAGCATAAAGTATGAAATCAATAGGAAACGCGCGCCGGACCAGCGGTCGAGCGCGCGCGAGGTCGGTAAATTTCCTACAAGTCCTATTCGAGGTGCGACTTGAGGAACCACAGATCCTTGTCGAGATCGCGCGAGAAGCTGGTGAGGATGTCGGCGGAATCGGCATCGCCGGCCTCCTCTGTGGCGTCGATGTCCTGGCGCACCGTATTGGCGAGCACGGCATAGCGTTCGGTCAGCGCCTTGAGGTGATCGGGAACCTTCTTGATGTCCGTGGGATAGGCGGCGAGCTGGGTCGCCTTGCCGACCGCCTGAACCGTGCCGACCGGGGTGCCGTCGAGCTGGGCGATGCGCTCGGCCATGGTGTCGCTATGGACATCGAGGGTGGCGCGGAAGGTGTCGAGCATCTCGTGCACGGCGATGAACTGGAGACCCTTGAGATTCCAGTGCGCCTGCTTGACAGCCAGACCGAGGTCTATGGTGTCGGCGAGGCGGGCGTTGAGAATGTCGATAACGGCGGTCTTGGTGTTTGACTTCAGATCGACGGACGGCGTTTTCATCGCAGATGCTCCAGTGTTCAGGATCGGGTTTAGAGATTGATTTTCCGGCACAACGTGGCGGCGGCGGGGCGGTTCCGGAGCAAAAAAGAAGGGCAGGC
>JAEWHZ010000014.1 GCA_023387585.1 Pseudomonadota bacterium | reverse complement strand
CGGTCTTGAGCATCGCCTGCTCGAAGGCGAGGGGAATTTCGCTCGCATGGATGAAGCTGCGCACGGCCATGGGCGACAGGCGCTCGGCCCAGCCGGCCGCCGCCCGGGCATGCTCGGAAAAATCCATCCCGATCACGATATGGCCATAGGGCGCGCCGGCATTCTGGCGCACCACGAGCACGGGGCAGGAGCTGCTCCGCACCACGCGGTCGGCCGTCGAGCCGAACATTTTTTCGCGCAGGGATTTGGGCACGCCGGGGCCGATGACGATCAGATCGGCGTCCTGCGCCGCCGCGAGAAGCATGATGGCATCATGCGGCTTGCCTGTTTCGACATGGATGGCCGCCTCTTGTTCCGCCGTTTCCAGGAGCGCCCGCAGCCGGGCGGTGCCGTCCGCCTTCACGGCGCCGGCCAGCTCGTCGGGCGCCAGCGCGTCCGGCAGCCCGGCATCGCCGAGCGGAAAATCCTCGATCACATGCAGCCCGATCAGCCGTGCCCCATGCTGCTCGGCGAGCTGGATCGCCCGGCCTGCTACGCGGGGGCTGTCGTCTTCCAGGGTCAGGGCGACCAGAATGGTCTTGATCTTCATCCGCTCCCTCCTCACGGCATGACGAGGATCGACTGGGCGATGCTGAAATAGATCAGCACGCCGGTCGCATCCGCGATCGAGGTGACCAGCGGCGTGCTCGCCGTGGCCGGGTCCATGTTGAACCGGCTGAGCAGGAATGGCAGCAGCATGCCGATCAGACTGCCGACGATGACGATGAGGATCATCGACAGGGCGATCACCAAGGCGATCTCGGGTCCGCCGCGCAGCACGCCGATCACGGCGATCGCGCCGGCCATGCTCAGCCCGAGCAGCACGGCGACCACCAGCTCGCGGCCGAGAACCCGGCCCCAGTCGGAAACCCCGATCTCGCCCGTCGCCAGCGCCCGCACCATCAGCGTCGCCGATTGCGAGCCGGCATTGCCGCCCGAGGCGATCAGGATGGGCAGGAAGAACATCAGCGCCAGATGCGCGGCGATGGTGTCCTCGAAATAGGCGATCCCGGCGCCGGAGAAGATATTGCCGAACACCAGCAGCATCAGCCACACGATCCGCGCCCGGTAGAGCATGGCGATGGAGGCGGTGCCGACGCTGGAGGCGAGATTGGTGACCGTGCCGACGCGGTGGAAATCCTCGGTGGCCTCCGCTTCCATCACGTCCAGCGCGTCGTCATGGGTGATGATGCCGACGAGCCGGCCGTCGACATCGACGACCGGCAGGGCAATGACGTCGTAATGGGCGATCCGCCGCGCTGCGTCCTCGACGTCGTCGTCGACCCGGATGGCGTGGGTGTTGGTCTCCATGATGTCGGCGACCTTGGCCTGCGCCGGGGCGGTGATCAGGTCCTGCAGCCGCACCGAGCCGAGCAGGATCCTTTCCGCGTCGATCACATAGGCCCGATAGATGGTCTCCTTGTCCGGCGCCTCGCGGCGCAGCACGGTCAGCGCCTTGGTGGCGCTGAGGTCGGGCGGAAGCGCCGCATAGTCCGAGGTCATGATCGCGCCGGCCGTGTCTTCCTCATAGGCAGCGAGGCGGCGGATATCCTCGCGTTCCGCCTGCGCCAGCGCCGGCATCAGCGCGTCGCGCTGCGCGCCGGAAAGCTCCTTGTAGAGGTCGGCCCGGTCGTCCGCGTTCATCTCCATGACGATCGCCGCCAGCGCCGCGCGCGGCGTCACCGTCGCAAGCTGCGTCTGGAAATCATGATCGAGATAGCCGAACACATCCGCCTGCCGCGGCGTCGCCGCCTGCCGCAGGATGTTCCACGCCGCAGCCGGCTCGAGCTGCTGCAACGCATCCGCGAGGTCGGCGGGATGGTCGCGCGTCAGGGTCGCAACGACATCTCCCGCGCCGCCGCCGACGAACACATCTCGAATATCCGTGGCCTTGCCCTGCATCCGCGCCTCCATTCTGCTGCGGCACGAAAGCCGCCCCCGCTCAGGCTGCCAGATGCCTCGTTCCCGACGGGGATAGGCCGAAAGCCGATGAACATGCAAATCGGGTTTTGCGGGCGGGTGTCCGCACGCATCAAGGTCCCGGAGCGTTCGAACGAAGCGAGATTAGCGCGAGGCAAACAATGGCGGGGCGAAGCCGATGAAACAGAGAACTACATCTACGCTGTAGCCCTCCAAAATAGTCAGGTTGCTAGAAGGTCGCCATTACCCGAAAAATTATCGATTTCTGTTCGGCTCGATCCTAACGGCCATGACACTTCTTGTACTTTGCGCCACTGCCACACGGACACGGATCATTCCGCCCAGGCTTTTTGGTCTTCAGGGCAACGCTGCTATGTCTTTTTTCAGCCGTCGGTCGGACGCGTTCACATAGGCACCAGTCCCCGCCACAAGCCCGGCAACGTGTAGTTTGTAAGAGGGGCTGATCGCCAATACGGTGGCGACGGGGGCTATACTTGTCGTGCTGATTACGGTGTTCGGCCCGATCTCCGGCGCACATCTGAACCCCGCCGTGACGCTGGTGTTCGCGCTTCGCCGCGAATTGCCGATGGCCGAAGCGGGATTGTTCATGGCCGTGCAGATTGCGGGCGGAATCGGCGGGGCGCTATTGGCGCACGCCATGTTCGAGCTGCCGCTGATCGAGCTTTCGCAGAATATCCGCACCGGCCCCTCCCAATGGCTGGCCGAAACCGTCGCCGCATTCGGCCTGGTCGCCGTGATCCTTGGCGGCATCAAGGTGCAGCGCGCCGCCGTGCCGTGGCTGGTCGGCCTCTATATCACGGCGGCCTACTGGTTCACCGCCTCGACCTCGTTCGCTAAGGCCGCATGAAGCCTTCATCGTTCTACGAGCGGGTGGTCGATGTGATGGAAGAGCTGATGAAATTCACACTGCTGACGCGCGGCATCGCCGGTCATCTCACCGACCGCTATAGTGAGCGCAGGGAGACAGCGGCGAAGGTCGAAGAGCGTGTTAAACTGGCGGCCATGTGAGACGCCGCGGCGGGACGAAGCAGTCCCGCGCTTGAGCGCCATCAAAGAGCAGACTTACATCTTGTGTAGTATCGGGAAAGGAGAACTCTCATGCGTGGATTTGTTGATGATATCGAAGAACTGACCGAGGGGAA
>JAEWHZ010000290.1 GCA_023387585.1 Pseudomonadota bacterium | reverse complement strand
CGCTGTTCGTCGACCGCTTCCTCTATACGCCGATGCGCTATCCCGGCAATTACGGCTTCGTGCCGCACACGCTGTGCGGCGACGGCGACCCGCTCGACGTCATCGTCATGAACTCGCGCCCGCTGGTGCCCGGCGCCGTGGTGCGCTCGCGCCCGATCGGGGTGCTGTTCATGGAGGACGATGGCGGCCAGGACGAGAAGATCATCGCCGTGCCGGTCTCCAAGCTCACCCGCATGTATGACGACGTGCACGACATCGGCGACATGCAGCAGATCCAGCTCGAGCGCGTGAAGCATTTCTTCACCCACTACAAGGATCTCGAGCCCGGCAAATGGGCGAAGATCGACCGGATCGGCGGGCTCGAGGACGCCCGCCGGGTGATTCTCGAATCGATCGAACTGGCGAAAAAGGGCTGAAGCTCGGAAACGCTCAGCGCCGTCGCCGGTCCGGGTCGTATTCGATGATACGCGCCGTCGCCTTCAGACGCCGGGTTTCATGACGCGGCCAAGCTGTCGAAAGAGGAACTGGTGCCGCTTGTCAGACTCGAACTGACGACCCCATCATTACGAATGATGTGCTCTACCAACTGAGCTAAAGCGGCGTGCGCCGGTGGTGCCGGGCGGGGGTCTTTTACAGAGGGGCGGGGGCGGCCGCAAGGGGCAAGGGCGTGGCGTTGCGCGGCGGTTCGGCCTCGTTTTCATCGACCCGTTCGTCGTCATCCGTCTCCGCGCCGTCCGGCGCGGTCGTGGTGGTGGCCACGGCGCTGACCGGGACTTTCCAGGCGAAGGCGTCGAGGCGGCCGGTGACCGGGGAGACCGGCTCCCATTCCTCGGCGGTGATGCCGTCGGCGGTCCAGGCCGGATCGCGCGGCGCCTCGACGGCGCGCGACAGCCAGGCGCGGGCCTTGCCGTGGTCGCCCTCGCCCTCCTCGATCCCGGCCATCAGCGTGGCGATGCCGGCGCTCGGGTCCTCGAGCTCGCCGGCCAGCGCCTCGCGGGCCAGCACCCAGTCCTGCGCATCGATGGCGGCGCGGGCCAGCACCATGGCGCCGGCGCGGCTGGCGGGCGGCAGCGGCACCAGCTCGCGCATGCGCTTGAGCCGGTCGGGCGCCGAGGCACCCGGTTGGGCGTGGGCGTAGAGCGTCGCCGCATGCGGGTGCCCGGTGGCGCGCCAGATGCGGCGCAAGAGGCTCTGCGCGCGGCGGATTTCGCCCTGGCTCGAATGGATGCGCGCCGCGATCAGCGCGGCGGGCACGAAATCGGGCAGGAGGCGCAGGGCGGTCAGCGCGTGCTCGAGCGCGTTGAGCGGATCGGTGGTTTCGGTCTCTCTGGCGCGGGCGGTCTCGATCACCGCCTGGATGCGGCGCTTCCTGGCCCGCGCCTCGCGGGTCGGGGCCGGGCGGTCGTTGATCATGGCCACGGCCTGCGCCCATTCGCGCCGGCGCACCAGTTCCTCGAACACCGCCTCGCTGGCCCAGTTGGTGTCGGGGGCGATGGCGAGCGCCTTGCGCGCAAAGGTCAGCGCGGCGGCCGGGCGGCGCTGGGTGCGGGCCTGCTCGAACAGCCCGGTCAGCGCGGCGAGCGCGGTCTTGTCGTCGGCGATCAGGGCGCGATATTGCTCGCGCGCCGCCGGCATGTTCCCGAGCGCCAGTTCGGCCCGCGCCTCGAGCAGGCGCGCGGCGGAGTTTTCGGGCAGGCGCGCCTGGGCATCGCGGGCCAGCGCGCGGGCACGGCCGGGATCGCCGGCGGTGAGGGCGATGAAGCCGTCCGACAGTGCTTCGATCCCCTGCTGCTGGCGGCGCATGCGGCGGCGGCGCTTCAGCCGTTGCGGCGTCGCCAGCACCCCGAGCACCATCCAGATGAGGATGCCGGCGGCCACCGTCAGCACCAGCGCGCCGATCAGGGCGATGCCGATGCGCGGCTCGGCCCGCCAGCCGGGCACCTCGATCAGGATGGTGCCGGGCAGGCCGGTGATCCAGGCGATGAGCCCGGCGATCAGGAGGCTCGCGACGAGCCACAGGGCGAGCCGGATCATGAGGCGGTTCCTCCGGCGCTGGCCAGCGCCCGCCGGCGCAGCGTCTCGCCCAGAAGCTGGGCGTCGGCCCGCTCGGCCAGCCGGTCGGCGAACCCGCCTGCGGCATGGCGCATCGGCTCGGGCAGGGCGTTGAGGGCGGCGTCGGCGGCGATGTAGTCGGTGCGGCGCAGATTGGCCTCCACCTGGCTAAGCAGCGCGTCGGGGCCGTCGCCCGCCACCTCGCCGGTCGGGCGCAGGGCGATCATGGCGCCGAGCCAGTCGAGCGGCGCTTCCATCGGCCCGCCTTCGCCATCGGGCCGCGCGGCCAGCATGGCGGGCAGGGCGGCGGAGAATTCCTCCGCCAGCGCGTCCGGGCGCAGCACGCCATTGCCCGAGGCGGCGATCAGGGTCGGGGCGATCTCGACCTCGGGCAGGGCGGCGCGCAGGGCATCGAGCTCTGCGGAAAACGGCCGTCCGGCGGTGATGGCGGCCTCGAAGCTCGAGATCAGCAGCGGCAGGCGCACCAGGGCTTCTATGCGCGGGGCATCGTCCGCCGGCGCCGGATCGGGCGCCGCGCTCAGCCGCGACACGGCGGCGCGCTGCTCGACCAGCTGGGTCTCGAGCGCGGCGAGGTGCGTTGCCAGCGCGGACAGGTCCGGTGTCTCGGAAGCGGATGAGGTTTCGAGCGCCGTCAGCCGGGATTCGATGCCGTCCAGATCGGGCATTTCGCCGGCTTCGGGAACGGGCCGAGCGGCCAGCGCCGCGATCTCGTCGCGCAAAACTTCGATCCCGGCGCCATCGCCGGATTCGAGCGCGGCAAGCCGCTGCTCGATCGGGGCGAGATCGACGCTCTCGGCCGGCTCGGCCAGCCTCGCCTCCAGCGCATCGAGGCGCGGATCGGCGTCCGGCGTGCCCGGCCACAGCCCGGCCAGTGCCAGCAGATAGGCTGCCGCCAGCCCGGCGGCGGCGCCCACCACCGCGGTGCCGGCCAGCGCCAAGCGCGTGCCGGTATCGTCGAAATCGAGCCCGCCGCCGGCGGCACCGGGCGCTGCGGCCGGTGCTTCCGCCTTGCTGTCGGAGGAAGCGGATGCGGCACGCCGCGATGCGCCCGCGCGCTCGTTGTCGGCGGGCGCATTGGGCTTGAGGTCGAGAACGGGGGGCTTGACGGGCCCGGACGTGTTCGCGCTCATCGTTCTCCCTTGCCTGACGGCTTTCCGGCTTCGAGGGGCAAAACCGAAGTTTCAGGTCCTTGTTCGCTTCAGACCGGGCCGAATCCGCGGGACGGACACGGCCCGCCGATCATGCCCGGTTTTCATCGCGGGCAAAAGCCAGTGCCAGCGCCATCATCGCCGCCTCGTCCGGCCGGTCGGCCAGACGGATGCGGGCGAACTGCGCTGCCATCAGCGGCTCGGCCACCGCCGCGGCAAGGCACAGCATGCCGATCCGGCGCCGGGACAATGGTGTCACGCTGCTCCCCGCCAGCGACACGAAGATGTCGGCGGTGCGTCGCGAGTAGAAGAGGGCAGCGTCGAAAGCGTTCCCCGCCAGCCCCTTGCCTATGTCGGCCGGCAGGGACGGCATCGGCTCCATGTCGTAGAGCGGCACGCTGCGCACCAAAATGCCGGTGCCGGACAGCAGCTCGGCCAGCGAGCCGGCCTGGTGCCGCCCGGTGGGGTGGAACCACAGCCCGCCGCCCGCCGCCCGGCGCATCAGCGCCGCCAGCAGCAGCAGGTCGCCATCGGCGCTGACGGCCGGCCCGAACCCGGCTTCCTCGGCCGCCTGCGCCGTGCGGCTGCCCACGGCGAACACCGGCAGGCCGCGATAGCGGGCCGCCATGGTGCGCTCACCGAGGCTGCGCACGCCGTTGACGCTGGTGAAGACCAGCCCGGCCAGCCCGCCCGCATCGGGCAGTTCGGCGGGGATCGGGCGCCGGCGCATCAGCGGCGCCAGCACCGGCTCGATGCCGAGCCCCGAAAGCCGCTCGGCGGTGGCGGCGCCGTCCGGCTCGGGACGGGTGACCAGCATCCTCACCGCGAAAAACCGGCCAGCAGCGCGGGATCGGCACCGGCCAGCAGTTTCTTGCCCAGTTCGACGCCCAGCGCGGCGCCGGCGTCGAGATCGCCCTCCACCTCGCCGGAGACGGTCTGCTTTCCGTCCAAACTCAGAATCTCGCCGCGCAGCGTCAACCGGCCGCCATCGACGGTGCTCAGCGCGGCGATCGGGGTGCGGCACGAGCCGTCGAGCACGCCGAGCATGGCCCGCTCGGCGGTGATGGCCAGCCGTGTCTCCTCATGGTCGATTTTTGCCACCAGCGCGGCCATTTCGGCATCCTCGCTGTTTATGGCGATGCCGATCGCGCCCTGGGCCGGGGCCGGCATGAAGCGTTCGGTATCGAGAATGGCGGTGACGCGGTGCGCCTGGCCCAGCCGGTTGAGTCCGGCCAAAGCGAGCAGCGTGGCGCTGGCGACGCCGTCGGCCAGCTTTTGCAGCCTTGTCTGCACATTGCCGCGAAACGGCACGATGTCGAGATCGGGCCGCAGGCGCAACACCTGGGCCGCGCGACGGATCGAGGAGGTGCCGAAGCGGGCGCCTTCGGGCAGGCGGTCGATATCGGCGACGTTCAGGGACAAGAAGGCGTCGCGCACATCCTCGCGTTCGAGGCAGGCGACGAGGCTCAGCCCGTCCGGCATGGTGGTCGCCACGTCCTTGCTCGAATGCACGCCGATATCGATGGCGCCGTCCAGCAGCGCGGCGTCGATCTCCTTGGTGAACAGGCCCTTGCCGCCCACTTCGCTCAGCGGCCGGTCGGTCAGCCTGTCGCCGCTCGAGGTGAAGGAGATGATGGCGA
>JAEWHZ010000280.1 GCA_023387585.1 Pseudomonadota bacterium | reverse complement strand
GGCCACCGGATGGTTGCAGCCGGTTTAGGGCTTTTTGCGCGGGCTGCAAAGTCCGCGCAAAACGCTACAGCGTGCCCTTGGTCGAGGGCACGGCGTCGGGCATGCGCGGATCGGGCTCGACGGCCATGCGCAGCGCCCGCGCCACCGCCTTGAAGCCGGATTCGGCGATATGGTGATTGTTGTCGCCATAGGGCGTCTCGATGTGCAGCGTGATCGCCGCATTGACGGCGAAGGCCTGGAAGAACTCGCGGAACAGCTCGGTGTCGATCTCGCCGATCTTTTGCGCCGTGAAATCGACGCGCCAGACGAGGAAGGCGCGGCCCGACACATCGAGCGCGCAGCGCGTCAGCGTGCCGTCCATGACGAGGTCGGCATGGCCGTAGCGGCGGATGCCTTTCTTGTCGCCGAGCGCCTGTTTCAACGCCTGGCCGAGCGCGATGCCGACATCCTCCACCGTGTGGTGGAAGTCGATATGCAGATCGCCTTTGGCGCGCACGGTGATGTCGATCAGCGAGTGGCGCGCAAGCTGGTCGAGCATGTGATCGAAGAAGCCGATGCCGGTCTCGATGTCGTTCCGGCCGGTGCCGTCGAGCGTGACGCTGACGGAGATGTCGGTTTCGTTGGTCTTGCGCGCGATCGCGGCGGTGCGCATGGCTGTCTCCCTGGCAGGCGGTCGATCTAGCATCTAGATGCGAAGCGATAAAGCTTCGTTGCCCCCTCCTCGCGGGAGGGAGGTTTGCAACGGGGCGTCGAGCGCCTACATGACGGAGCGACAAGTTCCGGAGTGTTTTCCCGATGAGTGAGAATTCCCCTCCCGTCTGGCACGGCACGACCATCGTCGCGGTCCGCAAGGGCGGCAAGGTGGTGGTGGCCGGCGACGGCCAGGTGTCCATGGGCCAGACGGTGATGAAGCACGGCGCCAAAAAGGTGCGCCGGCTGGCGGGCGGCAAGGTGATCGGCGGCTTCGCCGGCGCCACGGCCGACGCCTTCACCCTGTTCGAGCGGCTCGAAGCCAAGCTCGAGCAATATCCCGACCAGCTGATGCGCGCCGCGGTCGAACTGGCCAAGGACTGGCGCACCGACCGCTATCTGCGGCGCCTTGAGGCGATGATGATCGTCGCCGACCGCAAGGAGACGCTGGTACTGACCGGCACCGGGGACGTTTTGACGCCCGACCACGACGTGACCGCGATCGGCTCGGGCGGCAATTACGCCATGAGCGCGGCGCTGGCGCTGGCCGATGCCACGGAGCTCGATGCCGAGGAGATCGCGCGCCGGGCGATGAAGATCGCCGAGCAGGTCTGCGTCTACACCAATGGCAATGTGACGCTGGAAAGCCTCGAGGCGTGACCCGGATCACCAGGCTTCGGCCGGACGATGTGGAGCGCTACCGCGCCATCCGGCTCGAGGCGCTGACCAGCCACCCGGAGGCCTTCGTCGCCGCGCCGGACGTGTTCGCGAGTCGCAGCGACGCCGAGTTGCGCCGCACTCTGGAAGAGCTGGCCGTATTCGGCGCCGAGACCGAGGTGGGCGAGCTGGCCGGCATCGTCGCCTTCCTGCGCAACGAGGGATTGAAGGAGCGCCATCGCGGCTGGATGATCCAGGTCTATGTGCGGGCCGGGCATCGCAACAACGGCATCGGCGCGAAGCTGGTCGAGCATCTGATCGAGCATGCGCGGCACCACGTGCTGCAGGTGCATCTGGGCGTTTGGTCGGAGAACCTGCCGGCCATCCGGCTCTATGAACGGTTCGGGTTCAGGACCTACGGCACCGAGCCGCGCTATCTGTTCGTCGATGGCCGCTTCATCGACGAACACCTGATGGTGCGGTTTCTCGACGGGCCGGGATCGTGATTGCAGCGCTCCCCGGGCGGAGCGCCGAGTGAGAAAGACAAGAAGATGAGTGAAACCAATTTTTCGCCGCGCGAGATCGTTTCCGAGCTCGACCGCAACATCGTCGGCCAGAAGGAAGCCAAACGCGCCGTGGCCGTGGCGCTGAGGAACCGCTGGCGGCGCCAGCAGCTCGCCCCCGAGCTGCGCGCCGAGGTGAGCCCGAAGAACATTCTGATGATCGGGCCGACCGGCGTCGGCAAGACCGAGATCTCGCGCCGGCTGGCCAAGCTGGCCCAGGCGCCGTTCATCAAGGTCGAGGCGACGAAATTCACCGAGGTCGGCTATGTGGGGCGCGATGTCGAGCAGATCGTGCGCGACCTGGTCGAGGCCGGCATCGCCCTGCTCAAGGACAAGCGCCGCCGCGAGGTCGAGGCACAGGCGCATCACAATGCCGAGGAGCGCGTGCTGGACGCCCTGGTCGGCACCTCGGCGACGCCCTCCACCCGCGAAAGCTTTCGCAAGAAGCTGCGCGAAGGCGAGCTGAACGAGCGCGAGATCGAGATCGAGGTCTCCGCCGCTTCGGGCAGCGGCATGCCGATGTTCGACATTCCCGGCATGCCGGGCGGCGGCGTCGGCATGATCAACCTGCAAGACATGTTCCAGAAGGCGATGGGCGGGCGCGGGGTCAAGCGCAAGATGAAGGTCAAGGACACGCACGACATCCTGCTCGCCGAGGAAGCCGAAAAGCTGCTCGACCAGGAGCAGATCAAGGCCGAGGCCATCGACCTCGTGGAAAACCACGGCATCGTGTTCATCGACGAGATCGACAAGGTGGCGCATCGCGAGGGCGGGATGCAGGGCGGGCCGTCGCGCGAGGGCGTGCAGCGCGATTTGCTGCCGCTGATCGAGGGCACCACGGTCGCGACCAAATACGGG
Source organism: Pseudomonadota bacterium (assembly GCA_023387585.1). Lineage (GTDB taxonomy): Bacteria > Pseudomonadota > Alphaproteobacteria > Rhizobiales > Devosiaceae > Devosia. The sequence goes on along the minus strand of JAEWHZ010000280.1, from coordinate 17,800 downwards.
CCCGTCAAGACCGACCACATCCTGTTCATCGCCTCGGGCGCCTTCCACGTCTCGAAACCCTCCGACCTGCTGCCCGAGCTTCAGGGCCGGCTGCCGATCCGGGTCGAGCTCAAGGCACTGACGCATGAGGATTTCATCGCCATCCTCAACGACACCGACGCCAGCCTGATCAAGCAATATGTGGCGCTGATGGGCACCGAAGGGGTGACGCTGAGCTTCACCGAGGATGCGATCGAAGCCATCGCCGACGCCGCCGTTCGCGTGAACAGCTCGGTCGAGAATATCGGCGCGCGCCGGTTGCAGACGGTGATGGAGCGGCTGGTGGAGGACATCTCCTTCGACGCCCCCGACAAGGCCGGCCAGACCATCACCATCGACCGCGCCTTCGTCGAGACCACGGTGGGGGAGATGGCGAGGGACGCGGATCTGTCGAAATTCGTGCTGTAGCGCGGCCGTCTCACCGGATGTCATCCGGCGCAGGCCGGGGCCTGCCTCCAAAGCCATCAACCGCCGCGATTGCGCCTCAGCCTTATCCCCTCGTGATGGACCCCGGGCCTGCGCCCCGGGGGGACACGCGGCGTTTTGCTGCCTAGCGCTTCGCCGCGCGGCGGCGCAAATCTTCGTTGAGGGCGCGCAGATCGTCCGGGGCGAGTTCGGCGATGTGGGCGGCGAGGCGGTTGGCGAGCTCGGTGGCTTCGGGGGCGAGGCCGGCGGTGTCGATGGTGATTTTCGGATCGCTGAGCTCGGCGAGGCGCTGCAATTCCTCGGCATCGTCCCAGATGACGTTGAAATAGGCGATGATGCGGTGGAGCATATAGCCGGTGGGCTTGCCGCGCCGCCCGTGCTCGAGTGCCGACAGATAGGCGCTCGACACGCCGAGCGCGGCGGCCATGTCCTTGAGCGCGATGCCGCGTTCGCGGCGCAGGGCACGCAGGCGGGCGCCGAGCGGGGTCATCGCAGCAACCGTGCGGGGTTCTTGAGCCGCACATAGAAGGCGCCCTCGCCGCCATGCTCGCGCGCCGCGTGGCCGAAGCCGGAGACGATGGCGGCCAGCGACGGCTCGGCGAGCCAGACGGGCAGCATGGAGCGCAATATGCCGCGCCCGCTGTTCGGATCGGGATCGCCCTTGCCGGTGATGACCAAAAGGGTCCGCGCGCCCTGGGCCAGACGGGCATGAACGAAGCGGTTCAAGGCCATGCGCGCCTCGTCGACGCGCAGCCCGTGCAGGTCGATGCGCCCGTCGATCTCGGTGCGGCCCCGCGCCAGCCGCCGTCGCAGATCGGGCTCGATGCCGCCGCGATGGGGCGCCGGCATGGGCGGCGGCGCCTGATAGGAGGGCAGGAAAGGCTGGGTGCGCAGCGCCTTGCCGGAAATCGCCGGCGCCGGGGCGGGCTCGGGCAGCGGCAAAGGCAGGGACAGCGGCGCCTGCCGCACCGGACGGCGCCGGTTCGGCCGCAGAGGGTCGACCGACTTCGCCACCTGCGACCACAGCTCGAAATCGGGCACCAGCGTGCGTGGATCACGCCGTTTCATAACACGCGCCCGTCAAGAAAACTTCAGTCCAGGGGGCTGGTGGCGATGACCTTCCAGTTGGGGTCGCGCGACTTGGGATTGCGCGAAAAGGTCCATTCGTCGGCCAGGGTCTGCACCTGCTCGGCATGGCCCTCGATCAGCACGCCCTCGGCATCGAAGGTGGCTGAGACCACCTCGGCATGGAAGCGCACGGAAAGATTGACGTTGCGCTTGTCGAACTCGGCCTCGGAGATCTCGATCCGGGGCAGGCCGACAAAGGTGAAATCGGTGCGCTGGCCGGCGGCCTCGCGATCGGCGATGGCACGCTGGAAGCTGTCGAACACGTCCTTGTCGAGCAGATTGCGCAGTGTCTGGCGGTCGCCCTGGGCGAAGGCGGTGACTACCATCTCATAGGCGACCTTGGCGCCTTCGAGGAAGGATTTCGGCGTGAAGCCGGGATCGGCCTCGGCCACGGCCTTGAGCCCGGCGGCCAGTGCCGCGTCGCCGCGCGCATGCTGCTCGATCTCGGCTTCGAGCTTGCGCTGGCGGCGCTCCTCGTCGAGATTGGGCGCCGCGGTCGGCTGGGGCCGCAGGGGCACCACGGTATCGTCGCGATTGGCGCCCTTGTTCGCTTCCTCGGCCGCCCGGCGCTCCATCGGGGTGCGTTCGTGCCCGGTCCGGGTGCCCAGCACCGAGCGCAGACGGAACAGCACGAAGACCGCTACCGCGATCACGATCAGGGTGGGAAGGTCCAGGAACTCGTCCATCTGCGGTGGCACGCCTTCTGTTGGCTATCGGTCTTCAGCGGGGTCTGTCGGGTCCTATATATAGGGAACGTCGAGGCCGCAAACCAGTTCACGATTGATCGAACCGGCGGCGCGGCGCAGACAGGGCGCGTGAAAGCGCCTCCAGAACAGGACCGAATGCCAGTGGCCCGCTTGTTTCTCATCCTCGTGCTGATCGTGCCGGTCATCGAGATCGCGGTGATCATCGCGGTCGGCCAGCGGATCGGCCTGCTGCCCACCATCGCGCTGCTGGTCGGGGCCGGCCTGCTGGGCGCCCTGCTGTTGCGCCAGCAGGGGATGGCGACGCTGATGCGGCTGCGCGGCGACCTCGCAGAGCGGCGCATGCCGGCGCGGGCGCTGGCCGACACCATGATGATCGGCCTCGCCGCCGTGCTCATGGTGCTGCCCGGCTTCCTGTCCGACATCGTGGCGCTGGCGCTGCTGATCCCGCCGGTGCGCGGGGCGATCTATGCAGCGCTGGCGCGCAATGTGGTGGTGGTTTCGCCCCATGATGCCCCGCCCGCCAATCCGACCATCGAACTGCCGCCCGAGGATTATCGCGGCCGCTGAGGGCGCCGTCACCTTGTGAGCCGGGGGCAAAGATGATAGGCGGGCGGCCGACTTGCCGCCTGAAACATCAGCGAAGGATACCGAATGACCGACGACACCCAAGGCGCCACCGCAGCCGATGCCGCGCAGGCGGCGCCCTCGCTCGTCATGGTCGGCCAGTATGTGCGCGACCTGTCGTTCGAGAACCCCAACGCGCCGGGCTCGATCCTGCCCAATCCGACCAATCCGACGATCAACTATTCGCTCGGCGTCGCGGTGCGCAAGCAGAACGACGACGTCTATGCGGTCGAGATCACCCTCAAGGCCAAAGCGCAGCGCGGCGACAGCGTCGTCTACAATTGCGAGCTGGTCTATGGCGCCATCGTGCAGGTCAAGAACATCCCGGAAAACCAGCTGCCGATCTATCTAGAGATCGAGGCGGCCAAGCTGATCTTCCCCTTCGCGCGCCAGACGCTGGCGACGACGATCATGAATGGCGGCTTCATGCCGCTGATGCTGCCGCCGGTGGATTTCGTCAACGTCTACCGCCAGAAGCTGGCCCAGCTCGCCGCCCAGCAGCAGGGCACGCAGCCCGCCGCCGCACCGGCCGCCAATGGCGAAGAGCCCGGCAAGCTGAACTGAGTTTAAGCGTTTCCAGCAAAAAGTGGCTCCCACTTTTACGGTTGGAAAACGCGACAAGGCAAAGACTTAGGGCTCTCGCCGCCGGCGATTTTCGCGTGCGGTCACCGGGACGCGGCCACCGCGTCCCGTTCTCTATCCAGATAGCGGTTCCAGACCGCATCCGCGCCGAGGCTCGCGACCATTTGCGCGTGATCGGCGATATCTTCCGCCGTGAGGCGCGCGGGAAGCGGCGTCGGGCGCTGGCGCGCTGGAGCGCGGGCCGCCATGCCGGTCTCGCCGGCGATGCGGGTTTCGGCGACCAGCGCCAGGCCGACCTGGCGGCCGCCGATCAGCTCGAGATAGACATCGGCCAGAATCTCGCTGTCGAGCAGCGCGCCGTGCAGCGTGCGGCGCGAATTGTCGATGCCGTAATGCTTGCACAGCGCATCGAGGCTGGCACGGGCGCCGGGATTGACCTGGCGCGCCAGCGCTACCGTGTCGATGACCGCGTTGCGCAGCGAGCCGAATCCCGCCCGTTCGAACTCGGCGTTGAGAAAGCCCATGTCGAACGGCGCGTTGTGGATGACCAGCGTGGCATCGTCGATGAACGCCAGAAAGTCCTCGGCGACGGCGGCGAAGAGCGGCTTGTCGGACAGGAAGGCCTCGGTCAGCCCGTGCACGCGCAGCGCGTCTTCGGGCATGTCGCGCTCGGGGTTGATATATTGGTGGAAATGCCGGCCCGTGGGCACGTGGTTGATCAGCTCGACGCAGCCGATCTCGACCAGCCGGTCGCCGGTCGCCGCCGACAATCCGGTGGTTTCGGTATCGAGTACGACTTCACGCTTCACGGCTGCCCAAACTCCTGTCCTTGAGAGCGGCGACGAGCGCGCGCACCTGTTCGCGGGTCGCCGCAAGGCTGGTCGAGGTGTCGACGACATGGTCGGCGCGCCGCTTCTTTTCGGCCTGGGGGAGCTGGCGGGCAAGCAGGGCCTCGAGCTTATCCACGGTCATGCCCGACCGTTCGAGGATGCGCCGGCGCTGGATCTCCGGATCGCAGGCGGTGACGACGACGGTATCGAAACCGTAGTCATGCCCGGCTTCGAACAGCAGCGGCACCTCGACCACGGCCAATTCGTCGCCGCGCGCCTCGGCGGCGGCGAGAAAGCGGGCGATCTCGTCGCGCACCATCGGGTGGACGATGGCTTCCAGCTCGGCGAGCCGTGCGGGGTTTTTTGCGAGAGCGTGCGACAGGGCGGTGCGATCGACCGCGCCATCCGCCACGACCCCGGGAAAGGTTTTTTCCAGCGGCGCCACGGCATCGCCGCGATAAAGGCGATGGACGATATCGTCGGCCGACACGGTCGCGGCACCGAGGGCGGCGAATTCGGCGAGCACGGTGGTCTTGCCGGTGGCCATGGAGCCGGTCAGGCCGATGCGGATCACAAGGTGGCCTCGATGCGTGCCCGCAATTCGGGCGTCACTTCGGGGCGCAGGCCGAACCAGGCCTCGAAGCCGGGCACGGCCTGATGCAGCAGCATGCCGAGCCCGTCCACCACACGCAATCCGCGCGCTGCGGCATCGGCGAGCAGCGGGGTGACGAGCGGGGTGTAGACGATATCGGTAACCAGCGCCGTGTCGGGCAGCGCGCCGAGATCGAGACGTTCGAAGCGCGTGCCGTGCATGCCGATCGCCGTGGTGTTGACCACCAGCCCGGCTTCGGGCGCCAGCGCGGTGAAATCGGCGAGCGGACCCGGCACGATGCCGCCACCGAAGGAGGTCGCCAGCGCCTCGGCCTTGTCGACGCTGCGGTTGAGCAGGCGGATATCGCCGATACCGCGCTCGATCAGGGCGACGAGGATGGCGCGCGACGCCCCACCGGCACCGAGCACGATGGTACGCGACAGGTTCTCGGACCAGCCGGGCGCCTGCTGGTCGAGATTGTTCAGAAAGCCGACATAGTCGGTATTGGTGCCCCAGATGCCGCCATTCTCGCGGCGCACCAGCGTGTTGGCCGCACCGATCTTTTCGGCCAGCGGATCGACCGCATCGCAGAGGGCGAAGACCGCTTCCTTATGGGGAATGGTGACGTTGCCGCCGCGCCATTTGCCCTCGCGCAGCTGCGCCATGAAGCCGGGCAGGGCGTCGGGCGCGATATCTATGGCTTCATAGGACCCTTCGATTCCGTGGCTTGTGAGCCAGCTGCCATGGATCAGCGGCGAGCGCGAATGTTTTATGGGGTGGCCGATGACGAAGGCCCGCGGCGGGGCAGGAATGCTCATGCGGAGATGGCGCCGTTCAGTTCTTCCGGCGCGATCTCGCGCAGGGCGGCGAGCAGCGGCAACAGCGGCAGGCCGAGAATGGTGAAATAATCGCCCACCACCGAGGCGAACAGGCGGATGGAGGGGCCCTCGAGCCGGTAGCCGCCGACCGAACCCAGCACCGCCTCGCCCTCCTGCGCCAGCACGGCATCGCGCTCGGCATCGGAGAAATCGCGCAAAGTGAGTTCGGCCGACTGCACGTCGGTCCACAGCAATTCGCCGAACCGGGCGATGGCGACGGCGGCATGCAGGCGATGGGTCTTGCCGCGCAGCCTGGTCAGCTGCTCGCGGGCGGCGTCGAGATCGGAGGGCTTGTGGAATCGCTCGAGCCCGAGCGACAGGGTCTGGTCGGCGCCGATCACCAGCGTACCGGGGCGCTGGTTCGACACCGAAAGCGCCTTGGCCTTGGCGAGCAGAAGGGCGATGTCCACCGGATCGGCGCCGCTGGCCTGCGCCTCGGCTTCGATGGCGCGTTCATCCACAGAAGGCGGGGCCGTGGCGAGCTTGAGGCCGGCACCTTCGAGAAGCGCGCGGCGCGTGGCACTTTGGGAAGCGAGCGTGAGCATGTCGGCAAGAGGTTTTCCACACTGTTCGACCGCGCTCAAGGGGGTGCTGTGCAGCGCTGGGGACAGTTTGGCCGGATCGGCAGATCGATCCACATTGGTAAACGAAGCGTTAACAGCCCGGCCTGCCGGGTGTCTGCCGCCGGGGTTGTGGTGACAGTGGGGAAAACCGCCATGCCGTCCGATCGGTGTCCAACAGGAAAGGAGACGGGGCTCAACAGGGCTTGACGGCATTAACCCTTTGTTAACCTCTGGCCAGCGGGGACTCCACGGCAAAGACGATTTGCGTTTTGCACAGCAGCCCCGGGAAGGCATGCGCCCTTTGGCCCCAGCGGGTGCGCGTTGTGGGCTGGCGGGAATTACGGCAAAACACCACCATGATGATGATGATTAAAAGAAAAGACTCTTATTCCGGTTGGAGGGTTTTCCGGTGAGCGCCGTGCACAAGCCGCTGCTGGCGACGGTTCTGGGAGAGCGCCAGCCGCGCCCCGCCATGTGGATCATGCGCCAGGCAGGCCGCTACCTGCCGGAATACCGGGCGGTCCGCGAGAAGGCCGGGGGCTTCCTGTCGCTATGTTATACGCCTGAACTGGCCGCCGAAGTCACGCTGCAGCCCTTGCGGCGGTTCGATCTCGATGCGGCAATCCTGTTTTCCGACATTCTCGTCATTCCCGACGCGATGGGCCAGCAAGTGCGCTTCGTCGAGGGCGAGGGGCCGCGACTGGATCCGATCGGTATTGAAGGGGTGGCAGCGCTCGATCCGGCAGCGGTGAGCGAAAGGCTGGCACCGGTGTTCGAGACGGTGAGGCGCGTGAAGGCCGGCCTTGCGCCCGACAAGACGCTGATCGGCTTTTGCGGTTCGCCCTGGACGGTCGCGACCTACATGATCGCCGGACAGGGTTCCACCGATCAGGCGGCGGCGCGACTGTTCGCGCTGGGCCAGCCGGAAGCGTTCGGAAAGCTCGTCGACAAGCTCGTCGAAGCCAGCATCGCCTATCTGCTCGGGCAGATCGAGGCCGGCGCCGATGTGATCCAGCTTTTCGAGAGCTGGGCGCTCAATCTCGACGAGGAGCTTTTCGCCCGCTGCGTGATTGCGCCGAATCGTCGCATCGTCGAGGGCGTTCGGGCAAAGCATCCGGACTTTCCGATCATCGGCTTTCCGCGTGGTGCCGCAGGGCTGCTGCCGCGCTATATCGCCGAGACCGGGGTTTCCGCCCTCGGCCTCGATACCGCGGTGCCGGCGGGCTTTGTAAATGGGGCTTTGCCCGAAAACCTGCCGGTGCAGGGCAATCTCGATCCGCTGCGGCTGGTGGTCGGCGGCGATGCGATGCGCGAGCGGGCGCGGCAAATTCTCGAAGGTTTCGCCGCTCGCCCGCATATCTTCAATCTCGGCCACGGCATCGTGCCGCAGACCCCGATCGCCCATGTCGAGGCGCTCGTGGCGCTGGTCAAGGCCCATGCCGGCTGAGGATCACCAGACCGAAGGATCAAAAGAATGGAGTGGGTGAAGGCGCTGCATGTGATCGCAGTGATCGCCTGGATGGCGGGGCTGCTCTATCTGCCGCGCCTGTTCGTCTACCATGCCGATGCGGCGCCGGGCTCGGAGAAGTCTGAGACCTTCAAGGTCATGGAGCGCAGGCTGTTCCGCGCCATTACCACGCCGGCGATGATCGCCGCCTGGGTGTTCGGGCTGTGGCTGGTGGTCGGGTTTCAGGCTGTCAGCTTCTCCTGGGGCTGGGTGTGGCTGAAGGCGGCGCTGGTCATCGCTCTGTCGGGCTATCACGGCATGCTGGCAAGGCATCTGCGCGCCTTCGCCGAGGACCGCAACGTGAAATCCTCGCGCTATTTCCGCGCCATCAACGAGGTCCCGACACTGATGATGGTCGGCATCGTCATCGCGGTGATCGTGCGGCCTTTCTAGGGTTTCCGGCAACGCCTGCAGGAATCCCGTTTCACGTGAATCCGCCGCACATCGTCGCGAAATGCTTGAATTGAGGTATTCGGCAGGTTATGTGAGGCGCATTCGCATTGCCTGGTGCGCGGCCGAACCATGATGGGCTGCCCGGGCTGGTGATCCCCCTCCTTATTCGCTTCCCTCCTTCGACTGCCACCAGGTTCAACCGGTCCATGCAGAATCTCAAGCTCAGCGAGCTTAAAGCCAAGTCTCCCGCCGAATTGCTTGCCTTTGCGGAAGAACACCAAGTCGAGAACGCCTCGACCATGCGCAAGCAGGAACTCATGTTCGCCATCCTTAAGGAACTGGCGGCGCGTGAGGTCGACATAACCGGCGAAGGCGTGGTCGAGATCCTGTCCGATGGATTCGGCTTCCTGCGCTCCCCCGACGCCAACTATCTGCCAGGGCCGGACGACATCTATGTCAGCCCCAGCCAGATTAGACGCTTCGGGTTGCGGACCGGGGACACGGTCGAGGGCCAGATCCGCTCCCCCAAGGATGGCGAGCGCTATTTCGCGCTGCTCAAGGTCAACACCATCAATTTCGAGGACCCCGAAAAGGTCCGCCACAAGATCAATTTCGACAACCTGACCCCGCTCTATCCCGACCAGCGGCTGCATCTCGAGCTGCCCGACCCGACCGTCAAGGACCGTTCGGCACGCATCCTCGACCTGGTCACCCCGCTGGGCAAGGGCCAGCGCGCGCTGATCGTCGCCCCGCCGCGCACCGGCAAGACCGTCCTGTTGCAGAACATCGCCCAGTCGATCGCCAGCAACCACCCCGAATGCTATCTGATCGTGCTGCTGATCGACGAGCGGCCGGAAGAGGTCACCGATATGCAGCGCTCGGTGCGCGGCGAGGTGATCTCCTCGACCTTCGACGAGCCGGCCAGCCGCCACGTGCAGGTTGCGGAGATGGTCATCGAAAAGGCGAAGCGGCTGGTCGAACACAAGCGCGACGTCGTGATCCTGCTCGATTCCATCACTCGCCTGGGACGCGCCTACAACACCGTGGTGCCGAGCTCGGGCAAGGTTTTGACCGGCGGCGTCGACGCCAATGCCCTGCAGCGACCCAAGCGCTTCTTCGGCGCGGCGCGCAATATCGAGGGTGGCGGCTCGCTGACCATCATCTCGACGGCGCTGATCGACACCGGCAGCCGCATGGACGAGGTGATCTTCGAAGAGTTCAAGGGCACGGGCAACTCGGAAATCGTTCTCGACCGCAAGGTCGCCGACAAGCGCGTCTTCCCCGCGCTCGACATCACCAAATCGGGCACCCGCAAGGAAGAGCTGCTGGTCGAGCCGGACATCCTCAAAAAGATGTATGTCCTGCGCCGCATCCTCAACCCGATGGGTACCATCGATGCGATGGAGTTCCTGATGGACAAGGTGCGCCAGACCAAGACGAATTCCGATTTCTTCGATTCGATGAACACCTGATCGGCGAACGACGGTGCCGGATCGATGTCCTCAAGCGATACAATCGTGGCGCTGTCGAGCGGCGGTCTGCCCTCGGGTGTCGCGGTCATTCGCATATCGGGCGGACAGACGCGCGGGCTGCTCGCGGATCTGACCGGTACCGTGCCGCCGGCGCGGCGTATGGTGCATCGGCGAATCGGGCGCGACGTGGTGATCGATCGCGGGCTGGTGGTCTATTTTCCGGCTCCGGCCAGCTTTACCGGCGAGGATTGCGCTGAATTTCAGGTACATGGCTCGCCGGCCGTCGTTCGCGCCCTGCTTCGCCTTCTGACCGAAGCGGAAGGCGTAAGGTTGGCCTCGGCGGGGGAGTTCACGCGCCGTGCCTTTGAGAACGGCAGGCTGGATCTGGCCCAGGCGCAGGGGCTTGCCGACCTGCTGGCGGCCGAGACGGAGAACCAGCGGCGACTGGCCATCGCCCGGGCCGAAGGCGGCCTGTCGCGGCGGGTCGAAGGCTGGAGGGACAGGTTGATCGCGCTGCGGGCCGAGATCGAATCGCAGCTCGATTTTTCGGACGAGGGCGATGTCGGCGCGCTTCCGGCGGATTTTTCCGCAGCCGTGTTGGAGCTGGCTAAGGATATTGGCGCCGTGCTGGCGACGCGCGGGCAAGGTCGCATCATCCGCTCCGGCTTCCGCGTTGTGCTCGCCGGGCCGCCCAATGTCGGCAAATCCCGCCTGTTGAACGCGCTGTCGCAATCCGATGTCGCCATCGTCTCCGAGGAAGCTGGCACCACTCGGGACCTCAAGGAGGTGCCGCTCGATCTTGGCGGCCAGCTGGTCATCCTCGTCGACAGCGCCGGCTTGCGGGAGACGGCTTCCAAAGCCGAGGCGATCGGCGTTGATCGCGCGATGGGAGCGATGCGCGACGCCGACCTCATTCTATGGCTGCGGGCGCCGGATCAGCCACCTGCCGTCCGGCCCGATCTGGACATCGATCCCGCTCTGCATCCTCCGATTCTGACCATCGGCACAAAATCCGATCTCGGGGTAGTGCCCGAAGTCGATCTGGCGCTGTCGGCGGAAACAGGCGATGGCACTGCCGAATTGCTGCGCCGGATCGAGAGACTTTCGGGCAATGCCGGCAGCGCGTCGTCGGAAATTCTCGTCAGCCATGAGCAGGATCATCATGCGCTGCTGGTGGCGCATGGCTATTTGCAAGAGGTTCCGGACCAGCTTGAAAAGCCGGAACTGGCGGCCGAAGGCCTGCGGCAGGCTTCCGCGGCGCTGGAACGGCTGCTGGGCGTGATGGACGCCGAAATGATCCTCGATCGGCTGTTCTCGCAATTCTGCATCGGCAAGTGATTTTGATTCACGTGAAACATCGCGCTATAGCCTCGGAATGGATTCCATGAGCGATTTCGGTGTCATCATCGTCGGCGGCGGACATGCCGGTTGCGAAGCGGCGGCGGCCTCGGCGCGTCTAGGCGTTCCCACGGCGCTGGTGACGCACAAATTCTCCACCATCGGCGAGATGAGCTGCAATCCGGCGATCGGCGGGCTCGGCAAGGGCCATCTGGTGCGCGAGATCGACGCGCTGGACGGGCTGATGGCCCGTGTCGCCGACCAGGCTGGCATCCAGTTCCGCGTCCTCAACCGGCGCAAGGGTCCCGCCGTGCGCGGCCCCCGCGCCCAGGCCGACCGCAAGCTCTATCGTGAGGCCATGCAGGCCGCGATCAGCGCCCAGCCGAACCTGACGGTGATCGAAGGCGAAGTCGACGACGTGCTGGTCGAAATCGGCCGGATTGCGGGCGTTCGCCTGCTCGATGGGCGCGTGTTCGGCGCCAAGGCGGTGGTGCTGACCACCGGCACCTTCCTGCGTGGGCTCATCCATAGCGGCGAAAAGACCATTCCGGCCGGCCGGGTCGGCGAAGCGCCGGTGCTTGGATTGTCCCGCCGGCTCGAGGAGATGGGACTGAGGCTGGGCCGCTTGAAGACAGGCACGCCTGCGCGCCTGGACGGACGAAGCATCGATTATTCCCAACTCGCCATGCAGCCGGGCGACGATGTGCCGGAGCCTTTCTCGCGGCTGACGGCGGCCATCACCACGCCGCAGGTGGTGTGCCATATCACCCGCACCACCGAGGAGACCCATCGCATCATTCGCGCCAATCTGCATCGCTCGGCGATGTATTCCGGCCGCATCCAGTCACGTGGGCCGCGCTATTGCCCTTCCATCGAGGACAAGGTGGTGCGCTTCGCCGATCGCGACAACCACCAGATTTTCCTGGAGCCCGAAGGGCTTGACGACCACACCATCTATCCGAACGGCGTTTCCAGTTCGCTGCCGGAAGAGGTGCAATTGGAATTCCTGCGCACCCTGCCGGGCCTCGAGCGCGTCGAGATTTTCCGGCCCGGTTACGCCATCGAGTATGACCATGTCGACCCGCGCGAGCTGACGCATGCGCTGGCTCTGCGTCGTCTTGCGGGGTTTTTCCTCGCGGGACAGATCAATGGTACCACGGGTTACGAGGAGGCCGGTGCGCAGGGGCTGGTGGCCGGGGCCAATGCGGCGCTGTTCGCGCGCGGCGACGGCAGCGAGCTACGCCTGTCGCGGACGGAATCCTATATCGGGGTGATGATCGACGATCTGGTGACGCATGGGGTCTCGGAACCCTATCGCATGTTCACCTCGCGGGCAGAATTCCGCCTGCATCTGCGAGCCGACAATGCCGACCAGCGCCTGACACAGTTGGGAATCGATATCGGTCTGGCGGGCGAGCAGCGCCAGCAGATTTTCGAGCAGCGTCGGGATGCGCTGGATGGCGGCCGAAGCGCCCTGCAAGCCGCCGTGGTCAGCCCCAGCCAGGCACGGAAGGCGGGTCTGGCAGTGAACGCCGATGGGCGTGTGCGTTCCGCCTATGAATTGCTCAGTTATCCGGATATCAGCGCGCGGGAGCTGGAGGGGATCTGGCCCGAGCTTTGGAGCATGCCCGCGGACGTGCTGGAGCAGTTGAGCGTCGACGCGCAATACGCCGTCTATCTCGATCGGCAGAAGGCGGATGTCGAGGCGGTTCGGCGCGACGAGGCCCGCGATATACCGGACTGGCTCGATTATGCGCAACTGCCTGGCCTGTCCGGCGAGTTGCGGCACAAGCTCGCGGAACGGCGGCCGCGGACCATCGCTCAGCTTCAGGCGATTGAAGGCGTCACGCCGGCGGCCGTCACGTTGATCCTGGCGGTGATTCGCCGTGGCGAGTTGCGACGTTCGGCATGAATCGCCCGGAACTCATTCCCTTTGCCGAGAAATTCACGCGGCCCCTTGCCGCTGTCGAAGCGGATCTGGAGATCTATGCCGGCCTGTTGGTGAAATGGCAGGCGGCGCATAATCTGGTTTCACGTGAAACGCTCGGCGATCTCTGGACGCGTCATTTCCTTGATTCGCTGCAATTGCTTGAGCACATCCGACCGGAGGACAGGCTGTTCCTCGACCTCGGCAGCGGTGGTGGCTTTCCCGCGCTGCCGCTGGCTGTAGCTCTTAAGCAGGAGGGGCGCGCGCGATTCGCGCTTTACGAGCCCGTCACGCGCAAGGCTGCCTTTTTGCGCACCGTCGCGCGAGAGCTCAGGCTCGATGTCACCGTCCACGCCGCTCGGATCGAAAGCCGTGATTCACGTGAAACACCGGATATCGCGACGTCGCGCGCTTTGGCCCCGCTTCCGGCACTTCTGGGGTTGATCCAGCCGCAGGTCGGGCCTCAAACGCGGCTGCTGCTGCACAAGGGGCGGGAACATGGTGAAGAAATCCGTAACGCGGCTACGCATTGGCAGTTCGACGTGATACAACACAAATCACGCGTGGAAAGCGGGAGCGTGATCCTTGAGATCACGAATCTGTGGGCACGTTCAAAGACTTAGGAAATTCGTCTCCACGGAGGCCGGTTTGGCGCCACGAATCCTGACCCTCGCCAACCAGAAGGGCGGCGTCGGCAAGACGACGACGGCCATCAATCTGGCGACCGCACTCGCTGCCATCGGCGAGCGTGTGCTGATCGTCGATCTCGACCCGCAGGGCAACGCTTCCACCGGCCTCGGCGTCAAGCGCGGCGAGCGCGAGATTTCCGCCTATGACGTTCTGGTCGGCGAGGCCAGCGTGTTGCAGGCGGCGATCCTCACTTCGGTGCCCAATGTCGCCATCGTGTCCTCGACCATGGATCTTCTGGGGGTCGAGCTGACCATTGCCGGCGAAGCTGACCGCGCCTTCCGGCTGCGCAACGCCTTCCGCCAGATCGGCGAATTGCGCATCAACGAGGCGCCGGTTTCCTATATTCTGATCGACTGCCCGCCCTCGCTCAACCTGCTGACCATCAATGCGCTGGTCGCGGCCGATGCGGTGCTGGTTCCCATGCAGTGCGAGTTCTTCGCGCTCGAGGGGCTCAGTCAGCTGTTGCAGACCATCGAGCAGATCCGCTCGACGCTCAATCCGCGCCTGTCGATCCAGGGCGTGGTGATGACCATGTTCGACAAGCGCAACAATCTGTCGGAGCAGGTGCTGAACGATGTGCGCAACGAGATGGGTTCGCTGGTTTATGACACGGTGATCCCGCGCAATGTGCGGCTGAGCGAGGCGCCGTCCTATGGCAAGCCGGCGCTGCTCTACGATCTCAAATGTGCCGGCAGCCAGGCCTATCTGCGGCTGGCGACCGAAGTGATCCGGCGCGAGCGCCAGTTGATCGCGGCTTGAGGAGGGCAGGATGAGCGACAAACCCAATCGGCTTGGACGTGGCCTCGCCGCCCTGATCGGCGACATGTCGACCCTCGACACGGCGCGCGTCGCCGAAAGCGGCTCCGGCGTCCGGCGCCTCCCGGTCGAGATGATCGCCGCCAGCAAGGCCAATCCGCGACGCAATTTCGATGCCGGTCAGCTCGAGGAGCTGACCAATTCGATTCGCGAGAAGGGCGTGATGCAGCCGCTGCTGGTGCGCCCCACGCGCGACCCGAACGTTTTCGAGATCATCGCCGGGGAGCGGCGCTGGCGGGCGGCGGCGCAGGCCGGGTTGCACGAGGTGCCGGTCATCGTGCGCGAGGTCGACGACCGCGAGGCGCTTGAGCTGGCGATCATCGAGAACGTGCAGCGTGCCGATCTCAACCCGGTGGAAGAAGCGCTGGGTTATGAACAGCTTATTGAGCAGTTTTCCTATACACAGCAGGATCTTGCGCAGGTGATAGGAAAATCGCGTTCCCATGTCGCCAATACGCTGCGGCTGCTGCGGCTGCCCGATCCGGTGCGCCATATGCTGTCCGAGGGCACGCTGACCGCCGGCCATGCGCGCACGCTGATTACCGCCGAGGACCCGGCCGGGCTGGCGCGCGAGATCGTCGAAGGCGGGCTGTCGGTGCGCGAGGCCGAAGCGCTGTCGCAGCGCCGCATCCCCGCAGCGGGACAGGCGCGGACGGAGCGGCCCGAAAAACCGGCGGACACGCTGGCGCTGGAACGCAGCCTGTCCGACGCGCTGGGGCTGTCGGTAAGCGTGAACCACACGGCGCAGGGCGGCAAGCTCGAGATCCGCTATCGCACGCTCGAACAGCTCGACGCGCTCCGCTTCAAGCTGACCGGCACGCATTAAAAGGTAAAGTTATCAGCGCCTTGCAGCATCGCTGCACAGGGCCAGCAAAGCGCGTTCGGTGATCTCGCGGGCCAGAGCGGGGCGGCGGCGGCTGTCGTCGGTGGCCTGCTGCAGGCGGGCGCAGGCCTGCGACAGGTCGAAATCCGACCACAGGCGCAATTGCTGGCGCAGACTGTCGACGCGCGAGAAATGCGGGCGGGGACGCAGAGTGGCGACAACGTCGTCGACGCGCCGTCCGGCATCGACCTCGCCGCGCCAGCGCCTGAGATTGGCGAAATGCATCAGCCCCAGGGTCAACAGACGCTGGCTGTCGGAGCCGGTTTCCAGCAGGCGGCCGAGCGCGGCGTGCAACCGGGCGGGATGCCCGGTGGCGGTGGCGTCGAGGGCCGCGTCGAGGGCGCTCATGGCGTTGTCCGCGCAGAGCAGTTCGACATCGGCGCGCTCGATGCGCCCGCCCTCGCCGGCATAGAGCAGCAGCTTCTCGATCTCGCGCCGCGTGATCTCGCGGTCATTGCCCAGACTGTCGCAGAGCAGGGCGATGGCGTCGGGGGCGATGGCGACGCCGGCCGTTTGAAAAGCCTCGCGCACGACCGCCTCGAGACTGCGCGCATCGTCGGGATAGCAGGGCAGGGCGCGGGCGGCGCGAGCGCCTTCCACCAAGGCGCGCAGCGGATCGCGCGGCGTCAAACTGCCGGCTTCGAGGACGATCACCGCCTCGCCCGGGCTGTTGACCAGATCGGCCAGAACCGGCGCCAGCTCCTTGCCGGCGCCGCGCACGCGCACCACGCGGCGGCCGCCGAACAGGCTCGGGGACAGGGCTTCGGCGACGATGTCGGCGGGCGAGACGATGCCGGAATCGAGCGTGATCACGGCTGAGGAATCGCCGGCGCTGAAATGGTCGAGCAGCGCCTGCGCGGTCTCGCGAATGCGCCCGCCATCGGAGCCATGAACGAGGAAGATACCGGCCGCAAGGTCGGGGCGGGCGAGGAAACGCGCGACTTCGGCCGGCTTTAGGGCTGTCACCGTCGCGCCAGCTCGGCCAGCAGGGCCAGGCGCAATTGCTCGGCTGCGGCCTTGGCGGCGCGTTCGCTGGCCTCGAGCGCCGCTTCCTGGCTGCCGAGCGCCGAATCATTGGTGGTGTAGTTGGCGGTGGCGGCGCGGGTGATGCGCACTGGATTGGCGCCGGGCACGGCAGGGGTGAGCGTCGCGGTGGCGGTCACGGTGACGCCGCGCAGCGTGTTGGGGTTGGCGGTGCGCGACAGCGCCTCGTCGAAACCGGTGGTCGCCGCCGTCACGGCAAGGCGCGGCGCGCCGGGAGCCTCGGAGGGCGGTAGGCGCAGGCGGAGCTCGTTATAGATCACCTGGTCGAGCCGCGAGACCGGCTCGGCATAGGCGATCAGCGGGGCGGAGGGCGCAAAACCCGGCCCCGAGCCGTAAAGCGGCGCGGCGGTGCAGCCGGCCAGCAGCAGGACAGTGCTCAGGCCCGCAAGGGCTTTAGGCAACCACATTGACGATCCTGTCCGGCACCACGACGATCTTTTTCGGCGCCTTGCCGTCGAGAATGCGTTGAACGGCCTCCAGTGACAAGACCAGGCGCTCGACTTCGGCCGCGGGCGTGCCCTTGGCCACGGCGATTTCGGCGCGGCGCTTGCCGTTGACTTGCACGGGCAGGGTCACCGAGTCCTCGACCAGATAGCGCTCGTCGTGGCGCGGCCAGGGGGCGTCGGATGCAAGGCCCTCATGGCCCAGCTCGCGCCAGCAGGTTTCCGCAAGATGCGGCATCATCGGGGCGATGAGCTGGATCAGCGTGGTGGTCGCCTCGCGCAGCGCTGCGGCGCGGCTGGCCGGCGCCGCAGCGGCGATGCCGATGGCCTTGGCGATGCCGTTGGCCAGCTCGTAGATCTGGGCCACGGCGCGGTTGAAGCGCAGACCCTCGATCTCGGTGCCGACCTGGACGATGGCCCGATGGGTCAGCCGGCGCAGCGCCACGGCTTCCTCGTCGTCCTCTGCGGTCGTAGCGGCGGTGGCCAGGATGGCGGCGGTCTCGCCAACCAGGCGCCAGACGCGCTGCTGGAAGCGCGCCGCGCCCTCGACGCCGGCCTCGGTCCATTGCACGTCGCGCTCCGGCGGAGAATCGGAGAGCATGAACCAGCGTGCCGTGTCGGCGCCGTAGCTGGCGACGATCTCGTCGGGATCGACCACGTTCTTCTTGGATTTGCTCATCTTTTCCACCGCGCCGATGGAAATCGGCTCGCCGGTGGCGCCGTGGCGGGCGCTGCGGTGCTCGCCGTCGGATTCAAGGACGATGTCGACCGGCGCCACCCAGTCGCCGGCGGCGTTGCGATAGGTCTCGTGCGTCACCATCCCTTGCGTGAACAGGCCCTTGAAGGGCTCGTCCAGCCCGACATGGCCGGTGGCGCGCATGGCGCGGGTGAAGAAGCGCGAATAGAGCAGGTGCAGGA
>JAEWHZ010000150.1 GCA_023387585.1 Pseudomonadota bacterium | reverse complement strand
GGGCTGAAACAGGCGCTGATGGTGCTGGTGGGGCACTGGTACGAGAACCGCACGGCGGTGGTGGTGGCCGGCAGCGGGGCGGTGGTGCCGCTGGGGTTCGACGCGCTGGTGGCGCCGTTTAAACGGGTGCGGCTGTGAGACGCGATCCGCTGCCGGCACCGGGGCAGTTGACGGATAGGGTGCGCATCGAGAGGCGCACGCTGACGCCGATGCCCGAGGGCGGGCTGGAGGCGGTGTACCTGCCGCTGGGCAATGCCTGGGCGCGGGTGCGCACGCTGTCGAACCGCTTCGGGCTGCTGGACGAGCAGCGTGCGGCGGCGGCGAGCCATGCCGTGGTGCTGCGCTGGCGCAACGATGTGGGGGCGGGCGACAGGATCGTTTATCGCGGGCGGCGGCTGGAGGTGACGGGCACGGCCGACCTCAACGGCAGGCGCGCCTATCTCAGCCTGACCTGCGCCGAGCAGGGGCACGCGCCGTGAGCGGGCCGGGCGCGGCCATGCTGGCGCTGCAGGCGGCGCTGGTGGCGGCGTGGCGCGGCGATGCCGGGCTGACGGCGCTGGTGCCGGCGAACCGCATCGGCGACGTGCCGCAGCACGGGCAGGAGCCGGAGCACGTGCTGATCGAGCGCCACGAGGTTCTTTCGCGCGACGCGGACCTGGCGCCGGGCTTCGAGCATCGGCTGCGGATCGCCGTGGCGGTGGCGCAGCCGAGCCGGGCGGTGTTGGCCGATGTGATGAACCCGGTGATCGCGCACGCGACGGGCGTGGCGGATGCGGGCGATTTCGCCGTGACGCTGGCGCGGCATGTGCGCAGCGAGACGTTTTTCGACGCGCGCTCGGGGCATGCCCGGGCGCGGATCGAGCTGCGCTTTCTGAGCGAACCCAAGCAATAGGAGAACCATATGGCCGCGCAAGCCGGCAGGGACATGCTGCTCAAGCTCGACCAGACCGGATCGGGCAGCTTTCTGACCGTGGCCGGCCTGCGCACGCGCGGGCTGGCGCTCAACGCCGCGACCATCGACACCACGGACCAGGAGAGCGCCGGGCACTGGCGCGAGCTGCTGGCCGGCGGCGGGGTGAAGCGCGCCGCGCTGAGCGGGGTCGGCGTGTTCAAGGACCAGGAATCGGACGCGCAGATAAGGGCGCTGTTCTTCGCCGGCACCATCCGCGACTGGCAGCTGGTGATCCCGGATTTCGGGGTGGTGGAAGGGCCGTTCCAGATCACGGCGCTCGAATTCGCCGCCGACCATTCCGGCGAGGTGAGTTTCGAGATCGCGCTCGAAAGCGGCGGTCTCATCAGCTTCACCAGCCTTTAGGGGGAAACGCATGGCCAATCTGCGACGGGGCGAGATTTCGGCCGTCATCGACGGCGAGGAAAAGGTTCTGTGCCTGACGCTGGGCGCGCTGGCGGAGCTGGAGGCGCGGCTGCAGGCCGACGATCTGGTCGGGCTGGCGGAACGGTTTTCCGGCGGGCGCATCTCGGCGCGCGACCTGACCGCCATTCTCGGCGCCGGGCCGGAACGGCGCACCGAGGTGACGACTTTGGCCTCGGGGCGCGAGCAGCGCAATGCGCGCTGGTCGCGCTCACGCCGGCGCTACAATGCCGGATACGGCGTGAAGTCGATCGAGGATCTGGCCGTGGTGACGGCCTTCTTCGAGGAGCGCTGCGGGCGGCTCCATTCGTTTTTGTGGCGCGACGGGCTGGACTGGCAGTCGGGGCGGCCGGTGACGGCCTTCGACCAGCCGCTGGGGACGGGAGACGGCGTCGAGGCCGCGTTCCAACTGATCAAGACATATGGGTCCGGGATCGACACGCAAATTCGGCCGATCACCAAGCCGGTGGCGGCGAGCCTTCGCATCGGCGTCGACGGGGTGGAGATCGAAACCGGCTTTGCTCTCGATGCGCTGACGGGGCTTGTGAGCTTCGACGCGGCGCCGGCGGAGGCGGCGGTGCTGACCGCCGGTTTCGTGTTCGACGTGCCGGTGCGGTTCGACACCGACCGGCTGGAGGCGGTGCGGACCGGGTTCGGGGCCGCCGAAATCCCCAACATCCCGCTGATCGAGGTGTTCGAATGAGGCTGATCGATGCGGCGACGCAAGGCCATCTCGAAAGCGGGGAAACGACGCTGGCGACCTGCTTCAAGCTGGTGCGCGCGGACGGCGTGGTGCTCGGCTTCACCGATCATGACGCGCCGATTTCGCGTGGCGGGGTGAGCTATGACCCGGCCTGCGGGGCGGATGGCAGCGTCGAGCCGGCGGAACTGGGGCCGAAGACGGCGACGGCGGAGATGCTGGGCGTGCTGTCGCATGCGGCGCTGGAAGAGACCGACATTCTGGCCGGGCGCTATGACGGGGCGCGGGTCGAGACCTGGCGGGTGAACTGGCGGGCGCCGGAGGAAGGCTATGTGCGGCGGGTCGACACCATCGGCGAGATCGTGCGCGAGGACGGGCGATTCCGCGCCGAATTGCGCTCGCCGGCGCAGGCGCTGAACCGGGTGGAAGGGCGCATCTACCACGCGCTGTGCGATGCGCGGCTGGGGGATGCGCGCTGCGGGTTCGACACCGGGGCGGAAGGGTTTTCGGCCGAGGTGACGGTGCTCGAAGTAGCCGACAAGGCGACAATCGTCATCGCGGCGCGCGAGCTGAAGCAGGCCGACTGGTTCGTGTTCGGCACGCTGAGCTGGCTGAGCGGGGAGCGGACGGGGCTCGTGGATTCCGTGGCCGGCTACGTGGCGGGCGAGACGGACCAGATCAGGCTGGCGCGGCGGCATGAAGGGACGATCGCGCCGGGGGATACGGCGCTGCTGGTGGCCGGGTGCGACCGGCAGTTTTCAACGTGTCGCGAAAAATTCGCCAACGGGGCAGCGTTTCGCGGCTTTCCGCACATTCCGGGCAGCGACTACGTGCTACGCTATCCGCAGCCGGGCGGGGCGCGCAATGGCAGGCCGGTGGTGCCGTGATCGCGCCGACAATCGACATCGTGGCGCTGGCGCGGCTCTGGGTCGGCACGCCCTATCGGCATCGCGCCTCGGCGCTGGGGGCAGGGTGCGACTGCCTCGGGCTGCTGCGCGGCGTGTGGCGCTCTGTGCACGGGACGGAGCCGGTGGCGCTGCCGCCCTATCGGGCCAGCCTGCGCGACCCCGGCAACGAAGGGACGCTGGAGGCGGCGGCGATGGCGCTGCTGGTGCCGGCGGGGCCGGAGCTGGCTTCGGGCGACGTGCTGCTGTTCCGGCTCAACCGGGCGGCGCATGCGCGCCATTGCGGCATCGCCACCGGGGACGGGCATTTCATCCATGCCCAGGAAGGGCTGGGCGTGGTCGAGATGGCGCTGTCGGACGGCTGGGCGAAGCGGATCGTGCTGCGGCGGCGCTTCTTCGTGAACGAGGAGATTTGAGTGGCGACGCTTGCGCTTTCCATCGGCGGGCAGTTCGTGGGCGGGCTGGTCGGCGGACCGCTCGGCGCCACGGTCGGGCGGGCGCTGGGCGCGCTGGCGGGCAGCGCGGTCGACGCCATGCTGTTCGGCGAGCCCGACCGGCGGGGTCCGAAACGCACGGCGCAGAACGATGTGCGGCTGAGCGGTTCGAGCGAGGGCATCGGCGTGCCGCGGCTCTATGGCTGGAGCCGGCTGACCGGCAACATCATCTGGGCGACCGAGCTGGAGGTGATCACCACGGTGACCGGCGGCGGGGGCGGCGGCAAGGGCTTTGCCGCGCCCAGCCAGCCCGTGCAGACCGAGGACGAGCTGATCGTCAGCTTCGCCATCGGGCTGTGCGAGGGCGAGGTCTATCGGCTGGGGCGCATCTGGGCCGACGGGCAGCTGCTCGACACCGAGGGGCTGACGATGCGCTTTTATAGCGGCTCGGAGACGCAGCCGGTCGACGGGCTGATCGCGGCCAAGCAGGGCGCGGGCAATGCGCCCGCCTATCGCGGGCTGTGCTACATCGTCTTCGAGCGGCTGGCGCTGAAGCGCTTCGGCAACCGCATCCCGGCGCTGTCGGTGGAACTGTGCCGGGTGGTGGGGACGCTGGAGCGCGATCTGCGCGCCATCACCGTGATCCCCGGGGCGACGGAATTCGGCTACGACCCGGCGCCGCGGCTGCGGCTGGTGTCGCCGGGGGTGAGCGTTTCCGAGAACGTTCATGCCGAGCCGGGGGTGAGCGATTTCACCGTCTCGATCGACGAATTGACGGCGATCTGCCCGAATTTGTCGTCGGTGGCGCTGGTGGTGTGCTGGTTCGGCGACGACCTGCGCTGCGGGCATTGCCGGATCGGGCCGCGCGTCGAGGGGGCGGCGCGGGTGGTCGCTGGGGCGGACTGGCAGGTGGCGGGGCTGGGGCGCGGCAGCGTGCCGGTGATGTCGGAGCATGATGGCGGGCCGGCCTATGGCGGCACGCCTTCGGATCATGCGGTGCTGGCGGCGATCGCGGACCTCAAGGCGCGCGGGCTGAAGGTGACGCTTTATCCCATGGTGCTGATGGATATTCCGGAGGGGAACACGCTGCCGGACCCCTATTGGGGCGGGACGGGGCAGGCGAGCTATCCGTGGCGCGGGCGCATCACCTGCGATCCGGCGCCGGGGCGCGAGGATTCGCCGGACGGGACGGCGGGCATCGGGGCGGAGGTGGCGGCGTTTCTCGCCAACGGCTATCGGGCGATGCATCTGCATTATGCCGGGATCGCGGCTTCGGCGGGGGCGGATGCGCTGGTGATCGGCTCGGAGATGCGGGGGGTGACCTGGCTCAATGACGGGGCCGGGAATTTCCCCATGGTCGACGGGCTGGTGGCGCTGGCGGGCGAGGTGCGGGTGATCGTCGGGCCGGAGGTGAAGCTGACCTATGCGGCCGACTGGAGCGAATATTCGGGCTGGCAGGGTGGTGGGGGCGAGAAGTATTTCCATCTCGACCCGCTCTGGGCGAGCGAGGACATCGACGCCGTCGGCATCGACAACTACATGCCGCTCGCCGACTGGCGCGACGGGACGGCGCATCTCGATGCCGATGTGGCGGGGTCGATCTACGATATCGGTTATCTGCGGGCGAACATCGCCGGGGGCGAGGGGTTCGACTGGTATTACGGCTCGGAAGCGGATCGGAAGGCGCAGATCAGGGCGCCGATCGGGGACGGGGCCTATGGCGAGCCGTTCGTGTGGCGGGTGAAGGACCTCGTCGGGTTCTGGTCGAGCGAGCACTACGACCGGCCGGGCGGGGTGCGGGCTTCGGTGCCGACCGTTTGGGTGCCGGGCTCGAAGCCGATCTGGCTGACGGAGGTGGGGTGCGGGGCGGTCGACAAGGGGGCGAACCAGCCCAACGTGTTCGGCGACGCCAAGAGCAGCGAGGACGGGCGGCCCTATTTCTCGACCGGGGCGC
>JAEWHZ010000258.1 GCA_023387585.1 Pseudomonadota bacterium | reverse complement strand
TCGAACACCGAGGCCGTGGTAAAGCTGTTCTCGGCCGAAACCAGCCAGGCCACCATGTTCGCCGCTTCCTCGACCTCGAGGAAGCGCCCGCGCGGGATGCGGCTGAGCATGTAGTCGATGAATTCGGGCTTCAACTCGTCGAGGATGCGCGTCTTGGCGGTGGCCGGGGTGATGGCGTTGATGGCGATGTCGTAGCTGGCGCATTCCTTGCCGACCGCCTTGGTCAGCGCGATCACGCCGCCCTTGGCTGCGGCATAGGCCGAGGCGTTGGGGTTGCCTTCCTTGCCGGCGATCGAGGCGATGTTGACGATGCGCCCGTAATTGCGCTTCTTCATGCCCGGCAGCACGGCGCGGTTGACGTAGAAGGCGCCGTTGAGGTCGATGTCGATCACCCGGCGCCATTCGTCGATCTCGTATTCGTCGAGCGGCGCGTTCTTGCCGGCGATGCCGGCCGAATGGACGAGGATGTCGAGGCTGCCGAGCTTGCTCTCCACCGTGGCGGCGGCCTTTTCCACCGCCTCGGGGTCGGCGATGTTGACGGTGATGGCGGATGCGGCCTCGCCCAGCTCCTTCACGGCGGCGTCGAGCAGGTCGGCGTTCATGTCCCACAGGCTGACGCGCGCGCCCGAGGCGACGATGCGCCGGGCGATGGCGAAACCGATGCCCTGCGCGCCGCCGGTCACCACGGCCACTTTTCCTTCGAGATCTATGCGGTTCATTGTGCCTCCTGGACGCGGCCGAACGCCGTCCGCGCCGCCGCAAATACTATGTTCGTGACCGAACTAAGCCAGGCCGGCGCGCTTGTCCATCATCCGTGAGTCTCGCCTGTTGCGCGAAGCCCGGCGCCGTCAGCCGGGCGCGGACATGCCCTTGGTCTTGGACGCAGGCACGTCGTCGGTCTCGCCGCCGGCGGGGTGCGCCGGAACCGCCACCGGCTCCTCGAGCGCGCCGGCGATGTCGATCGTCGTCAGCCTCCGCGTCAGCCCGGCATCTTCGAACAGGCCGATATCGGTGACCTCGATTTGCAGCGTGCCGTCTTGCGCCCGGTGCAGCAGGCCGAAGGTCGCATGCAGCAGGGACGGGCGGCCGCCGCCGTCGCGGCGCAGCAGACGTTCCGCCTCCGCCTCTTGCATGTCCAGCCTGTCCGGCAGGGCGACGAAACGCTGTTCGATCGCCAGCGCGCCGAAATTGCGCGGCAGGTTCGCCAGCGTCGGTTCCCCGGGGAGTGCGATGGGAAAGCTCGAGCTGGCGAAGTCGTACGGTCCCAGATGGACTTCTCTCAGGGCGACCACGGGCAGCGGCAGGCGTGGCGTCGCGGCCAGCAGCTCGGGCAGGATCTCGACTTCGAACAGCGCCTCGGCCCGGCGGCGGGCGAACTCGTCGGGAAAGCTCGTGCCGGCGCGCTGACCATAGAGCCGCAATTGCTGCTGGTCGTTCAGCAGGGCGCGCAGGTCGCGGTTCTCGATCTGGCCGCGTGCGATCTCCGGGTTCTCGGCCAGCGCCACGGTGCCGAGGAATCGCACGAGGTTGTCGTCGTAGCGGCTGATGCCCAAAAGGCTGCGGATATAGGTGTAGCCCGCGGGCAAAACGATATGCCCGTCGATGACCGGCAGCCCCGCCGCAAGGGCGGCGGTCGCCGCGTCGGGGGGCGGCGTGTCCCGTGCCGGCGCGGTTTCGGTGGTCGCGAAGGCTACGAGCGTGTCGCCGCGCAGCGTGCGGTCGGTGCTGTCGGGAACGGTATCGAGCGTGATCGCATCGACCACGGCGGTCACCGGCACGTCGTTCTCGTCCGCCACGGCGATCCCCGACAGATTATGGTCGGTCCCGAAGGTGCGGATGGAGAGGTTGACCACCAGATCGGCTTGTCCCAGCCGCGAACTGGCGCGCAGGTTCTCGAGAAAGGCGATCGCTTCCTCTTCGCTGGCGAGCGGGATCGCGCCGGGCACGGCGATATCGTACAGCGTGCCCACGAAATCCGTGCCGCGCATATGCGTCGAATGCCGGAAGAGCCTGTTGCCGAACACGCTGTCGCGCCGGCCGTGCTGCTGCACGCGCTCGAACGCCAGCCCGGTGCCGGGCTGGAAGTCGGTGAATTTGACGCGTTCGGAGATGCGCAGCCGCAGCCCCTCCGCTTCAAGCCGGACGCGCAAGTGCTGCGCCTCGGCCAGCACCTCTTGCTTGTACTGCGCCAGCATCGCCTGGCGCTCGATGGTGTTCGCGCGCGAATAGCGCTCGCCGAGCTCGTCGCGGCCCCAGCCCAGATACAGCGAGCCGTGCTCGTCCTGAAACCAGTCGAGCGCCCGGTCGTCGGTCAGCAATTCGGGGTAATAGGCGACGGCGAGGCGCGCGAAGGTCTCGCGCAGCTCCTCGATCGTCAGATAGGCTTCGGGTGCGGTCTGCGTCGCTTGCGCGCCCGTTGCATCATGCTGGGCGAAGGCCGCCATCGGGACCAGAAAGGCGAGCGCGAACAACAGGGCGGCTGCCGAGCCGCGCGAGAAAATCCCCTGCACCATGCCCTCCCACTGACGCCGATAGACTGGATGGTTAGCGATGTCTTAACCGGCACGACTTTGCGGGAGCAAGTTTTTTGTGCCGCTTTACAGCTCCGGCGGCGCTGAAAAGTTGGAGATGCTTAACGCCCGCCCTCAGCCGAGCCGTGCCGCGGCGTCCTCGTCGCAGATCACGCTCACATCGGGGTGGTGGCGCAGGAACGAGGCCGGCACCGATATGGTCAGCGGGCCGTCGAGCGCTGCCGCCAGCGCCTCGGCCTTAGCGGCGCCGGTCGCCAGCAGCACGATGGAGCGCGCCGACAATATCGTCGCCAGCCCCATGGTCACCGCGCGCTCGGGCACGCTTTCGCCGGGCGGGAAATCGCCCGCATTGGCCGCGCGCGTATCGGGGCTGAGCGTGACGATGCGGGTGCGGCTGTCCGGCGGCGAGCCCGGCTCGTTGAACCCGATATGCCCGTTGCGCCCCACGCCGAGCAGTTGCAGCCCGATGCCGCCCGCCGCCGCGATCTTTTCCTCATAGGCCCGCGCGCCCTCGGCGCTGCCTTCCGGCAGATGCGTGCGGGCCGGGTCGGCGTCGACATGGTCGAACAGCTCCCTCTGCATATAGGCGCGAAAACTCGCCTCGTGCCCCGCCTTCAGGTCGCAATATTCGTCGAGGTTGAAGCTCGTCATGCGCGCAAAGCTCACCGCGCCGCCCCGGAAGGCGGCGACGCAGCGGCGATAGACGCCGACCATGGAGCGCCCCGTCGCCAGCCCCAGCACCGCATCGGGCGCGGTGCCCAAGGCTGCGATCAGCCGCGATGCCACGGCGGCCTCGGCGGCGGCGGCGTCGGGATAGCGCTCGATCTGCGCGCTGAACACGGTTGAATTCATGCTGCGGGGGTCCATGGGCTCGAAAGGTGAAGGCGGGAAGACCGCTTCCTAACCCGCTGGCGTGCTATTGCAAGCCGCGGCGCCGGGTCGGAGCGCCCGGCCGTCGCAGCAGCGACATGTGGAAGGCGAGCGTCGTCGCCAGCACCGGCGCCAGCCATTCATGGGTGAACGGGGTCGCCGCCACCGAGATGATCAGCATCGAGACCAGCATCCCGACCGCAAGGCTCGCCTCCGCCGTTCCGGTTTCGAGATAGGCGCGGACCGCCGGCCGGCCCATCAGCAATATCGTCACCAGATAGAAGACCGCGCCGACAAAGCCCGATTGCGCGATCACCTTGGGCCAGAACACGTCGAGCAGATGGTTCCCCGTATTGGCGCTCGCGCCCCACAATCCCGACAGCCCGTGGCGCACATAGACGTCGGAATAGCCGAACTGGAACGAGGGCGGGCTGGCATAGCTTCCCGCGCCCGAGCCGAGGGGGAAGAATTGCTGCGCGATGACGAAGCTTTCGCGCGTCAATATGGTGCGCACCTGGGTCGGCCGCCCGGCCGTGCCGGTATAGGTTTCCAACTGGCGCACCGTCAGCTCGCCCAAGGGGGTCAGCGTCCACACCGCGAAGGCGGCGCAGATGGCGAGCGGCACGCGCACCGCCATGTCCGCCCGCATCACCGGCCTGTCGAGCAGCACGATGGAGGCCCCGGCGAGCAGCGCCAGGCCCTCCTTGACCGACAGATGCGCCAGCACCAGCGCCGACAGGCCTGCCGCCAGCATCATGATGGAGCGCTGCTCGCTCACCCGCGCCAGATAGAAGGCGGCAAGGGCGGCGGTGAAGCTGAGCCACAGGCTTTCCAGATGGTGCCCCAGAAGCCCGTGCGGCTGGAAAAACCCCAGCCTCGGGAGCAGCGGCTCGCCGCGCAGGCTGATGCCCTCCTCACAGAGCAGGTCGCGCAGGACGAAAGGCGCGTTGAGCAGCGCCAGGATGACCACAAGCCAGGCGGCGCGGTGCATCAGCCGTTCCGGCTTCGAGGCCTCGCGGAAGATCGCCGTCGCCCCGAGCAGGATGATCAGCAGCTTGGCGTCGAGCGCGATATCGTAAAGCGCCGCCAGCGGCTGCGACAGGCCCTGATTGCGGTGGACCAGCGCCCCCAGCAGCCCGAACAGGGCATAAATGCCGAACCCCACGGTGATGATGCGCTGCAAGGTCTCGCCGCGCCGCAGCGTCCAGATGGCGAGCGGCAGCAGGGCCAGCGCCAGCAATTCGTCGAGGGGGGTGGGCCCGTAATCCTCAGACAGGGCCAGCACTGCGAAGCGCAGCGCCGGATAGACGGCCAGCGCCGTGATGCCGATGCGCAGCATGATCGCCACATGGTCGAGCCGTTGGAAAGCCGCCAGCAGCGCCGCGCCCAGAAGACGCAGCGTTGTCACGACACACCCCCCGCGCGCACCATGGCGCCGGGCGGCACGTCGCGGGTCACCACGGCATTGGCGCCGATCACCGCGCCGCGCCCGACGCGCACGCCCCCCGCGATCACCGCCCCGGCATAGACCACCACTTCGTCCTCCAGCACCGGATAGCGCGTGTCGGCATGGCCGCGCCCCAGCGTCACCGATTGATGCAGCGTCACGTCGCGTCCCAGCCGGCAGCCCTCGCCGATCACCACGGCGATCGGATGCGGCAGGCTCAGCCCGGGTCCGATCACCGCCCTCGGCGACAGATGGCACGAATAGGCCGAAAGCAGGTGCTGGGCCAGAAGGCGCCCGCAGGCGCGCGCCGGCCGGGCCATGGTCTCGAGCTTCAGCGCCAGCCGGTAGAGCCGCACCACGCGATAGCCCGGTTGGAGCACGAAGCCGCGCAGATGCCGCAACGGCCCTTCATAGCGGCAATGTCCGGCGAGGTCGGCTTCGGCGCTCATCTTGCACGCCCCGTGGCTTGTCGTTTCGGATAGGGCAGGGCGCCGTTGCGCGCCAGCAGCCGGTGGTCCTCCCAGATCGGGGCGAGCATGGGCTCGGGGCGGAAGCGGGAGACGCAGGCGGCGATGGTTTCGGGCGTCAGCGCGCCGCTGCGGCAAGCGTTCCGGACCTCGACGATCGCCTCTGCCATGCGTTCGAGCGCGTCCGCGCCCGGCGGCACCAGCGCGCCCGACAGGCCCGGCCGCACCACGGCGCGCAATTGCGGCAGCTGCAACGCCACCACCGGGCGCCCGCTGCCGAGGCATTCGAGCACGAAGCGCGGCATGCCCTCGAAGGCGCTGGTCAGAAGCCCCATCGAGCAGCGCGCGATCAGCTGGGCGACCTGCGCCGCCGGCCGCCTGCCGTGATGGCTCGATATGTCGGCGATGGCGGCATATTCGGGATAGGCGGTGAGATCGCCGTCGCCGATATAGTGGAAGGCGATGCGGCCGGGCAGTCTGGCGCGCACCCGCGCCACCACCTGCATCATCAGCCCGAGCTGCTTGAAGGCGTCGGTGCGGCCGGCGAACACCAGGTGCAGCGTGTCGTCGGCGGTGTTGAACGGGCTCGGCCTGAACAGCGCCGGGTCGGCCCATGTGGTCAGGGTGGCGAATTTATGTGCGAAGGGCCAGCTGCGCCGCCTGAGCTGTTCGGTCAGCTCGGCGGTGACGGTGTAGAAGCGCCGGCACAGGCCCGCCGCGACATATTCGGCGCCGCGCGTCACCGGCCACAACCGGTTCTGCAAGCCGCTCATCGGCAGTTTGCGCGCGCCGCGCAGATGCAGCATCTGGATGAAGGGCAGGCCAAGGCCGGCGATGAAGGGCGCATATTCCACGCGCCTTATCTCGGCGGAATAGCGCCCGCGCAGCGTGGTTCGCAATAACTGCCAATGGCGCATCATCATGCGCAGGAAGGCCAGCGTCTCGGATTCGCCGATGCGTTCGGGGTAGGCGTTGACGCTGTCGGCGCGGCGGCCGAGCGGCAGATAGCCGAACGAGCGTCCGCGCAGGCGCACCTGCGAGACCGTGCCCGGCGTCAAATCGCCGATCTCGTCCGGGCCGATGAACAGCACCTCCATGTCCTCGGGGTGATGGGCGATGTAGTCGCGGATATAGGTTTCGATGCCGCCGACCTTCAGGCCGCGCGGATCGGCGCTGTTGAACAGGGCGACGCGGGCGGCGGGAACGCTCATGACGCGGGCTCCGGCCGCAGCCGCAGCCGGCCGGCGCGTCCTGCTCGCGCATCCTCGCCGATGGCGGCGAAAAACCCCCATGAGTCGACGAGATAGCGCCGCGCCAGCCGTCGCGGCTCCTGCGCCAGCCGCCAGATCCATTCACAGCCCATGGCACGCATGAAGCGCGGGGCGCGGCGGCGCGTGCCGGCGAGATAGTCGAGCCCGGCGCCGAAGCACAGGCCATGGGCGCCGTCGAGGCGGTGGTGCAGCCCATCCAGCAGCAGCTCGGATTTCGGGCTGCCGATGCCGAACAGCACATGCGTCGGCGCATGCGCCACCAGCCGGTCCGCCAGCGTCGCGGCCTCGGCCGTGTCGGGGCGCAGCTCCGGCGGCACGGTCGCGACCAGCAGGGCGGAAGGATCGAAGCCGGCGAGGAGCAGCCGCACGCGCAGGCGCGTCGCCGTTCTGGCGTTGCCCGTCACCAGCGCCGGACGATGGTCCCCCGGCCGCAGGCGATGGATCACCGCCCCGGCAAGATCGGAGCCGGTCACCCGTTGCAGTTCGCGCAGGCCGCGCAGCCTTCCATAGGCCCAGACGGGTGCGCCGTCGGCGGTCACGATGCGCGCCCTTGCATAGGCGCGGGCGAAGCGCGCGTTGCGGTGCAGATTGACCACATGGTCGAGATTGAGCGTCGTCAGGAGGGCCAGCCCGTTCGGGCGGCTGGGCATGGTCACGGCATCGGCGATCTGGCTGAGGTCACGCGCATCGATCTCGAGCCCGAAGATGCGCATGTCTCAGATGCCGCGCTCGCGTGCCAGGGCGGCCAGACGCGCGCCGAGCCCGAGGTTTTCGGGTTCGCAATCGGTGCGGGCCGGGAGCCGGTCGGGATGCAGCATGCTCATGGCTGAAAACTAACACATGCCGGAGGCGTCGATGGCAAGGGGCATAATCGGTCAGCAGCGCTGCCGGATCGTGGCTGCGATATGATGCGCCAGCCTTATGGCCAAGGCACAGGCGGCGAAAGTCGGGTTGGCCTGGCCGCTGGTCGGCAGAACCCCCGGCCCGGCGACGAAGACGCGCTCATGCCCGAACAGCCGGCAGTCGCGATCGACCACTGCGTGCGCCGGATCCTCGCCCATTCGCGTCACCCCCTGCTGGTGGAACCCGTCGCCGAGTTGCGCCAGCACCGCTTCGACGCGCTTTTCGGGCGGCGCATGCCATTCGAGCCGTCCGACGCCCGAGGCGCGCAGTCTCTCGCCCAGCACCTCATGCGCCCGCACGATCGCTTCCGCCTCGTCATGCGAAAAGTCGTAGGCCACCTTCAGCCGCTCCCCGTCCACCGTGACCCGGTTGTCCGCCCGCACCGCCTGCGCGCCGTGAAAGGTCAGCCGGTAGCGCCCCGCCCGGTTGCGGATCAGGAAGCCTGGCCGGCGCGGTCGCTCGATATAGCGCTGGCGCACGATCCGCACCGCGTCGCGGCACAGTCCCGCGGGATCGCGCAGCACATTGCGCAGGTGCTTTCCGACATGCCCGCCCGTACCCACATGCCGCCGCCTGATCGCCTCGCTCACCAGCCTGCGGCCGACCACCGGAACCGACAGCGCCAGGTACACCGCCGACAGGATGGCGCTGCCATGGCGCCAATCGTGAAAGGCGGCGTTGTCGGGCCAGAAAACCACGTTCAGAACCCGTTCATCTTTGTGACAATTTTGTGGCAAAGTGAGCCTGCGGCGCGCCCAGCTTCCCCGGTCGAGAAAGAAATCCGCCACCTCCGCCGCTTCGGGGTCGGCGAAAATAATATTGGCCACGCTGCCAAATGTATGACCCACATAGTTTTTTCCCAGCGCCGCGCCGATGTCGGGCAATCCCGCCAGCAGCTTCACGCTGGCCAGCCCGCCCGTTGCGACCACTACGGTTCCGGCTCGCAGGACCCGGCCCGAAACGTTAATGTCGACGGAATTTCCGTTCAGTTTCAGCGCCGTGACCCGCGCGTCGAGGCACACGGAAATCCTGCTTGTGCGCTCCAGATGCGCCCGCCAGACCCGTCCCAGTTGCCGCATCCGGGCCCACCGTTCCAGCGCTGAAAACCGAACCCCGTCAAACCCTTGCAGGTCATCCGCCTCGAACCGCGCCGGCCCGCATCCCAGGAATTCCGCCGCTGCCGCGTACCATGGCGACAGTTCCGCCTGGGAAATCGGCCAGTCGCGAAAATCCATCGGGTCCGGCGGCACGCAGCGCCCGCCCCACCACCAGGACGTGCCGCCAAGTCCTTCGCAGATCGCGATTTTCGGCTCGGCGTGCCGTCCTTCGGGCATCGTATCCACCGCCATCCCGCTCGCCCGCGGTTTTAGCCCGCCGGCCTCGAGAACGGTTACCTCAAGTCCTTGTTTTTCCAGCTCAATCGCCGCCGCCAGCCCCGAGGGGCCGGCGCCGATCACCACGATGTCCAGGTTCGGCGCGAGCTGCGAAACCCCGCGCCTGACGGTCATTTCCGCCGCCAGTCCCGGAACCATTCGGCGAAGGCGGTGACGCCGGTTTCTATTGGTGTATCAGGTACATAACCCGTCAGTGCCCGCAGCAATCCCGCATCGGCATGCGTCTGTGCCACGTCCCCCGGCTGCATCGGCAGCATGCGCTTTTCGGCCGTCACGCCCAACGCCTTCTCCAGCGCCGCGATATAGTCCATCAACCCCTGCGGCGCGCCGCCGGCGATGTTCACCACCCGCCACGGCGCCGCGGGCGACAGGGAGTCGGTAACACCCTGTTGCAGAACAGGTTTCCCGGCTTCCGGCACCACCGGAATCAGCCGCATGATGGCCTCGACGAGGTCCTCCACATAGGTGAAATCCCGCTCCATCCTGCCTTCGCCATAGACCTCGATCGGCCGTTTTTCGAGCATCGCCGCCGCGAACTTGAACAGCGCCATATCCGGCCGCCCCCATGGCCCGTAGACGGTGAAGAAGCGGAAGCAAGTCGTTGGTATGCCGAACAAATGCGCATAGGAATGGCTCATCGCCTCGCCCGCCTTCTTGGTCGCGGCATAAAGCGACATCGGCAGGTCGGTGCGGTCGGCCTCGGCGAAGGGCATGTCGGGATTGGCGCCATAGACCGAGGAGGTCGAGGCGAAGAGCAGATGGCGCGGCGGCGTTTTCCTGAGGATTTCCAGCAGGTTGAAGGTGCCGCCGATATTGGTGTCGATATAGGTCTGCGGCTGCTCGATGCTGTAGCGCACCCCCGCCTGTGCCGCGAGATGCACCACGATCTCCGGCGCGAAATCACCGATCGCCGCCTCGAGCCGTCCGGCATCGCCAAGGTCCGCCTCATGCGCGCTGAACGCCTCGAACCGCTTCAACCGCTCATGCCGCGCCCGTTTCAACGCCACATCGTAATAAGGCGTCATCGCGTCGTAGCCGCAAACCGTATGCCCGTCTCGCAACAGTCTGTCGGCCAAGTGAAATCCGATGAAACCGGCGCTGCCGGTGATGAAAACCCTCATTGCGCGGCGTCCAGCAGGCTCGACTCCTCGAGATGCGCCGGCCGCCCGATGCTGTGATAGCTGAACCCCGCCGCCTCCACCGCCGGCCGGCGATAGACGTTGCGCAGGTCGACCAGCACCGGATTGCGCATCAGTTCGCGCAGCCTTTCGAGATCGAGCGAGCGGAACTCGTTCCACTCGGTGACCAGCACCAGCGCGTCGGCATCCTGCGCCACGTCATAGGCGTTTTCGGTGAATTCGACCCCGTCGAGCAGCGCCCTCGCCATGTCGATGCCATGCGGATCATAGGCGCGGATGCGCGCACCGGCATCCTGCAGCACCTGGATGATGGAAAGCGAGGGCGCCTCGCGCATGTCGTCTGTGTTGGGCTTGAAGGTCAGGCCGAGCACGCCGATGGTGCGCCCGCGCACCGCGCCGTCGAGCGCCGCGATCACGCGCCGTCCCATGGCCCGCTTGCGCTGCTCGTTGACGGCCACGGTGGTCTCGATCAGGCGCAGCGGGCTGTCGAAATCCTGCCCGGTCTTGACCAAAGCCAGCGTGTCCTTGGGAAAGCACGAGCCGCCATAGCCCGGCCCGGCATGGAGGAATTTTCCGCCGATCCGGTTGTCGAGCCCGATGCCGCGCGCCACGTCCTGCACATTGGCGCCGGTCTTCTCGCACAGATCGGCGATCTCGTTGATGAAGGTGATCTTCATGGCGAGAAAGGCGTTGCCGGCATATTTGGTCAGCTCGGCCGTACGCCTGCCGACGAACAGGATTGGCGCCTGGTTGAGGTAGAGCGGGCGGTAGAGCTCGGTCATCACCGCGCGGGCGCGCTCGTCCTCGAGCCCGATGACGATGCGGTCCGGGCGCTTGAAATCGTCGATGGCGGCGCCTTCGCGCAAAAATTCGGGGTTGGAGACGACGATCACGTCGGCGGCCGGATTGGTCTCGCGCAGGATGCGCTCGACCTCGTCGCCGGTGCCGACCGGCACGGTCGACTTGGTCACCACCACGGTAAACCCCCTCAGCGCCGGGCCGATCTCGCGCGCCGCCGCATGGACATAGGACAGGTCGGCATGCCCGTCGCCGCGCCGTGATGGGGTGCCGACGGCGAGCAGCACCACATCGGCCTCGGCGACCGCCGGAGCGAGCTCGGTCGAAAAGCTCAGCCTGCCGGCGGCGCTGTTGGATTCGACCAGCTGGTCGAGGCCCGGCTCGTATATGGGGATGCGTCCTTCGCGCAGCGCGGCGATCTTTCCCGCATCCTGGTCGACGCAGGTCACCTCATGGCCGAAATCGGCGAAACAGGCCCCGCTAACCAGCCCGACATAGCCGCTGCCGACAATGGTGATGCGCATGGATATTCGCCTGTTATTTTGCGTGGGGCGATAGTCTAGCGAAACCCGGCGACGAGAACAGCCCGCATTTCGACCCATCGGAGCCTGGTATGCCCTCTGGACGGGGCGATCTTTCTCTGCCAAGTCTAATCTATTGCATACATTGGGAAAAACCTGGCGATGGCCAAGGCGCCCGTGATCGGTTCCGGCCGATCCGCGGGGCGCATGCGGGGAGGGTATGGCCATGACGGACGATACGGACTCGTTGCGTGGTTATGTCGATCTGGTGCGGCGCAACCTGCGGCTGATCCTGGGCTTCGCGGTGGTGACGGTCGTGGTCGCGGCGCTGGCACTGTGGCTGACCCCGGCGCGCTATGCGGCCATGACGCTGGTCTTCGTCGATACCGCCCCCAAGGACCTGCTCGAACCGGCGACGGCGATCGTCGGTGGCGGCAATGACGGCGTACGGGTCGACAGCGAGGCGGAGCTGGCGCGTTCCGATGCCGTCCTGATGCGGGTGGTCGAGGAGCTCGGCCTGCAGCACGATCCAGAATTCGCGCCGCGCCCGGGGGCGTTGGACAGCATCCGCGCCGTGCTCGGCCTGCCGGGCGATCCGCCCGCCCATGCCGACGAAAGCCATCTGGCGCTCGATGCCCTGCGCGCGGCGGTCAACGTCCACCGGCGCGGCCTGACCTATGTCATTGGAATCCAGGTGCGGCACACCGATCCGCGGACTTCGGCGGAGATCGCCAACGTCATCGCCGACAGCTACATCGCCATGCAGGTCGCCTCGAAGATATCGACGACGCGCGCCGCCTACGACCTGCTGCAGGATCGTATCGAGACCGTCCGGCAGAGCATGGTGCGCACCGAGACCGAGCTCGACCGGCTGATCGAGCGCAGCGCGGTCGATGGCGGCCCCGTCACGGAAACGGTGCGCGAATTGCGGGCGCAGATGCAGGCACTCGACGACCAGCGCGAAACCGCGCAATCGCTGCTAGGGCGCGCGAGCGGTGCCATGGGACGCGAGGACTGGCAGGGCGCGGTCGCGGCGCTCGGTTCGGGGCGGCTCGGCGATGCGGTGCGCCGGCGCGACGCGCTGATACTGCCGTTCGCCGGCCTCGATGTCGATGCGCCTTCCGCGAGCGATGCGTTGCGCGACATCGAGGTCGAGATCGCGGCCATCGCCTCGGCGGAGATCACCGCGCTCGAAGCGCGCATCGCCGATGCCGCCGGCCGGCGCGACATGCTGCGCCGGCAATTGCGTACCGCGGTGCTGGCGGCGCCGCTGCCGCTCGACCTGGTCACGCAAATCTACGAGTTGCAGCAGACCGGTGAGGTGCAGCGCGTGCTGTACCAGGGCATGATCAACCGGCTTCAGGACCTCCACCTGCAATCCTCGCTGCAGATCGCCGACAGCCGGGTGGTTTCGCCGGCGCTGCCGCCAACCACGCCGACGGGCGTGCCGCCCATAGTGGTCCTCGGCGTAGCCGGTTTTGGCGGCATCCTGTTCGGGCTGATCTCGGCCTATACGTTCGAGAGCTTCGTCGGCGGCATGCTGAACGAGATGGATTCCGAACACAGGCTCGATGTGGACGCCGCCGTTTCGGTGCCGAAGGCGAACAGGCTCGGCGTGCGCTCGGTCGCCGACCAC
The DNA here is from genome assembly GCA_023387585.1 of Pseudomonadota bacterium. GTDB lineage: Bacteria > Pseudomonadota > Alphaproteobacteria > Rhizobiales > Devosiaceae > Devosia. The sequence continues at coordinate 1,338 of JAEWHZ010000258.1, read as the reverse complement.
GTCGCCAATCAGCCCCTGTCGGCCTATGCGGAATCGCTGCGCCGCGTCCGCGCCGCGCTCGACCAGGCTTCCGATGTGCAGCGCACGCGGGTGATCATGGTCACCTCGCTGGCACCGGGTGATGGCAAGTCGAGCGTCGCGCTGGCGCTGGCGCGCACCTATGCCGAGGCCGGGCGGCGCACCCTGCTGGTCGATGGCGATTTCCGCCGGCCCAAGCTGCACCGGCTGGTCGGGCACCGCCCGGAATACGGGCTTGCCGACATATTGGACCCGGAATCCGGGCTCGATCCGGCCGAAGCGTTCAAGTCCGATCCGCTGTCCGATGCCGTGTTGCTGCTCGGCGCCCGCGACAGTGCCAGGCCAACGGACGGGCTCGCCGCCGACGACGTGCTGGCGCGATTGCTGGACGCGGCGCGCGAGAGCTATGACACGGTCATCATCGACACCGCGCCGGTCGGCTCCATCATCGACGCCGCCTATGAGGCGCGCCATGCTGATGCGCTGCTATTCGTGGCGCGCTGGGCGCGTACGCGCGAGGTCGATGTGCGTCGTGCGCTCCGCCAGTTGCGGCGTGCCGTGCGCGCCGACCCGCCGGTGGTGCTGGTGCTCAACCAGGTCGGGGGCATAGGGGGCGAATATCGCCAGGCTGCCGAGGCCGACCGCCGGGATTGATTGCGGGACGGCTGACGCATGCGGTACGACGTGCTATCACCAGCTGTCGATTTGGCCGGGAGGGTTCGCCTTCCGGCCGTTCCACATAGACGCATCGCATACGCGCCCGGACGGGACCGTAGCGCTTTTTCTCGCAAGAGCCGCCACGCTTTTGCGGTTCACAACACACGATAATCCAAGGTCCAGGAGGAATCATGACCGACGCAAACCGTTTCGCAGAGCTGGCCGGCAAGGTCGTTCTCATCACCGGCGCCTCGACCGGTATCGGCGCCGCTGTGGCGCGCGAGTTCGCGGCGCAGGGAGCCAGTGTCGGGCTGCACTACAATTCGAGCGTCGATGCCGCCGAGGCGCTGGCGGGCGAGATCCGTGCGGCCGGCGGTACGGTGGAACTGTTCAAGGCCGATGCCGGCGCGCGCGGGGAGATGAAGCGGCTGGTCGACGAGGTGGTCGCCAAGTTCGGCAAGCTGGACGGCTTGATCAACAATGCCGGCGGCATGGTCGCGCGCCAGCCCTATGCCGAATGGACCGTGGAGCTCTACGACGCGGTGATGGAGCTCAACGTGCGCTCGGTGCTCGAGGCGAGCCATGCGGCGATCCCGCATCTGCTGAAGACGCGCGGCTTCATCATCAACACGACCTCGGTGGCGGCGCGCAACGGCGCGGGCG
>JAEWHZ010000288.1 GCA_023387585.1 Pseudomonadota bacterium | reverse complement strand
CCCGGACGGCGGCACGGTGCATTTCGACATCGACCCGGCGCGCAAGCAGATCCTGCTCGAAGGGCTCGACGACATCGCCACCACGATGAAGTCCGACCCCTCCATCGCCAGCTTCGAGCAGAAGATGTCCTCGGCGCGTCCCTGGCTCTGAGCGCGATGGCGCGGCGCGTCGTGATCCCGTGAGCGCCAGACAATACGCCCTTCTCGCCCATGCCGGCGCCGTGATCGCGGCGCTGTTCTACGTGGTGCCGGCGCTGACGGAATGGGACCCGCGCGCCGGCTTCCTGTTTTCGCTCACCTTTTACTGGCTCGCCTTCTGCCTGCCGGCGATCGGGGTGTTCGCGCTGGCGGATCGCGATCACCGGCTCTTGTCGGAAAAGCTCGCCTGGCGCGACTGGTGGGTGCCGGCGCTGCTGCTCCTTCAGGTGGCGATGGTGGCAACGATCGCCTTCGTGCCCAACACGGCGATCCTGACCTCGGGCGGCATGTGGCTGGCGCTGCTGCTGGCGACCATAAACGGCACGCTCGAGGAACTGGCCTGGCGCGGGGGCTTCCTGACGACGTTCCGCGACCGGCCAAGGCTCGGCTTCTGGCTCGGCTGGGCGCTGTTCTCGGCCTGGCACGTGCCGCTGGCGCTCAGCCACGGCATGGTCTTCGACGGCGGGGCGGCGATGCTGGTCGGCGGCGCGGCGGGGCTGGGGCTGTTCTGGAGCTGGATCGCCTGGCGCACGCGCTCGGTGTTCTACGTGGCGCAGGCGCATGCGCTGACGAATCTGTTCACCTTCTGGGTGCTGTTCGACCGCAACGGCTTCGCCGCCTGACCGATTTTTTACCAGCCGTAGTCCAGCACCGTCAGCGTGCGGGTGCGGCCCTCGTCGAGCCATTCGATGGTGGCGTCGCGCTGCATGCCGATCAGCGCCGCGCCGACCGGGCCGAGAATGGGCACGCTGCCCTTTTCGAACAGCGGCCGGTTGGGATAGGTCAGCCGCCCCAGCCGCATGCGCGGCTCGTCGTCGAGCCGGAACATCACCCGCTGGCCCATCGACACGCCGGCCGGATCCCAGGGCTGGCAGATATCGGCGCGGTTGAGCTCGCGTTCGAGATAGGCCGATACATAGGGCATGGTCATGCTCACCGTCTCGGCGAGCAGCATGACGCGGTTGTAGTCGTCGGCATTGACCAGAATGTCGGGCAGCGGCAGGGAGGGGAACACGGGCCTGATCCGGACGTGGCGGCGCCACGGGGCGTAGATTTTGCTTCGGGCCCCGCTGCCCGGTCAATAGGCACAAGGGCGATATCAGGGGCAAACTGGGACAATCATATTGACCTAAGCCGTGCTGCGTGAAAAATATGCGCCGCTAATTCGCGCGAATTGCCCAATCGCTCACCAGACAAAGGCTCGTTATGTCCGAAGAGACCCTGCTCGACCGTGCGCTGGTGCGGCTCGACGAAGCCGCCAGCCATCTCCAGATCGACCCCGATGTCATCGAGAAGCTGAAATATCCGCGCGAGACGACCAAGGTGCGGCTGATGATCCGCATGGATGACGGCTCGCGCAAGTCCTTCCTCGCCTGGCGCTGCCGCTATGACGACACGCGCGGGCCGACCAAGGGCGGCATCCGCTACCACCCGCATGCGACGGAGGAGGAGGTCGAGACGCTGGCCTTCTGGATGACCTTCAAATGCGCGGTGATGAACCTGCCCTATGGCGGGGGCAAGGGCGCGGTGCGCGTCGATCCGCGCCAGCTGTCCAAGACCGAGCTCGAGCGGCTGTCGCGCGCCTATATGCAGGCGTTCTCGCGCATCGTCGGCCCGGATCGCGACATCCCGGCGCCCGACGTCTACACCAATGCCATGATCATGGGCTGGATGGCCGACGAATACAGCCAAATCGTCGGCCAGGTCTCGCCGGCCGTCATCACCGGCAAGCCGATCGCGCTGGGCGGATCGCTCGGGCGCACCGATGCGACGGCGCGCGGCGGCTTCTATCTCGTGCGCCATCTCGACACCGAGCTGGGGCTGGACAAGGACCACACCGTCGCCATCCAGGGCTTTGGCAATGCCGGCCAGTATTATGCGCGCCTGTCGGCCGCCGATAGCAACCGCGTGGTCGCGGTGTCGGATTCGGTCGGCGCCATCCACCGGCCCGGCGGGCTCGACGTCGAAAGGCTGATCGCGGGCAAGAATGCCGGCCGCACCGTGGTCGATCTGGCCAGCGAGCTCGGCGCCCAGGTGATTGCCGCCGACGAACTGCTTTCGGTCGAGGCCGACCTTCTGGTCCCGGCCGCGCTCGAGGACATGATCACCCGCGAGAACGCGGGCTCGATCAAGGCCAAGGTGGTGCTGGAGCTGGCCAACGGCCCGATCACGCCCGAAGGCGACGCCGTCCTCTCCGAGCGCGGCGTGATCGTATTGCCCGACATCCTCGCCAATGCCGGCGGCGTCACCGTCTCCTATTTCGAGTGGGTGCAGAACCGGCAGGGCTATTACTGGGATGCCGACGAGATCCATGCGCGGCTGCAAAAGATCATGGAGTGCGAAGGCCGCGCCGTCTGGGACATAGCGTGCGATCGCGCCGTGCCGGTGCGCACCGCCGCCTATATCCATGCGCTCGGCCGGCTCGCCACCGCCATCGAGGCGCATGGCACCCAGCCCTTCTTCGCCAGCTGAGCTGGACGCAATCGCCCCCGCCCGCCCTTGTGCGGGCGGGGCGAAAAAGCTAGAGCGTTTCCAGCAAAAGTGGCTCCCACTTTTGCGGTTCGGAAACGCGGCAAATCAAATACATGGAGCACCTGTTCTGATTGAATCAGAGCAGGTGCTCCATGGCCGCGCCAGCGTGGCCACGGGCCGTCAGGCACGGCCAGACAAGAATACGGCGAGGACCGATCATGGCGACCCATTCCCTTTTCCTTCTTCCCGGCGACGGCATCGGCACCGAGATCATGGTGGAAGTCGAAAAGCTCGTCGCCTGGTCGAATGCCGAGCAGCTCACCGATTTCTCGTTCGAGCACGGGCTGGCGGGCGGCGCCGCCTATGACGCCCATCAAGTCGCCATCACCGAAGAGGACGTGGCGCGCGCCAGGGCCGCCGACGCGGTGATCTTCGGCGCCGTGGGCGGGCCGAAATGGGACGACGTGCCCTATGAGCACCGCCCCGAGGCGGCGCTGCTGCGGCTGCGCAAGGAGCTGGCGGTGTTCGCCAATCTGCGCCCCGCCATCTGCTACCCGGCGCTGGCCGACGCCTCCTCGCTCAAGCGCGAGCTGGTGGAAGGGCTCGACATCCTGATCGTGCGCGAGCTGACGGGCGGCGTCTATTTCGGCGAGCCGAAGGAAATCACCGATCTCGGCGAGGGGCAGAAGCGCGCCGTCGACACCCAGGTCTATGAGAGCTACGAGATCGACCGCATCGCCCGCGTCGCGTTCGATCTGGCGCGCACGCGGCGCAATCTCGTCCATTCGGCCGACAAGAAGAACGTCATGAAGTCCGGCGTTTTGTGGGACGAGGTGGTCAAGGGCGTCGCCAGGGACTATCCCGATGTGACCCTGCAGCACATCCTCGCCGACAACGCGGCGATGCAGCTGGTGCGCACGCCCAAGCAGTTCGACGTGATGGTCACCGACAATCTGTTCGGCGATATCCTGTCCGATGTCGCCGCCATGCTCACCGGCTCTCTGGGCATGCTGCCCTCGGCCTCGCTCGGTGCGCCCGATCCGGCGACTGGCAAGCGCAAGGCGTTTTACGAGCCCGTGCACGGCTCGGCGCCCGACATCGCCGGCCAGGGCATCGCCAACCCCATCGCCATGATCGCCAGCTTCGCCATGGCGCTGCGCTATTCCTTCGGGCTGGGGGAACTCGCCGACCGCGTCGAAGGCGCCATCGCCGCCGTCCTCGAGGACGGGTTGCGCACCGCCGACATCGCCCAGGAAAACCGCAAGCGCGTCGGCACCGAAGAAATGGGCGCCGCCATCCTCGCCAAGCTCA
>JAEWHZ010000237.1 GCA_023387585.1 Pseudomonadota bacterium | reverse complement strand
CGCGTGCCGGCGGTCGACAAGGCCCTCGACATCCTCGAGCTGCTGTCGACGGAAGCCAGCGGGCTGACCATGGCGGCGCTGGCCGAACGGCTCGGCCGCACCATCAGCGAGATCTACCGCACCGTGCAGTTGCTCGAGGCGCGCGGCTATCTCGAGCGCAATGCCGATGGCGACCGCTACGCCACCACCATGAAGCTGTTCCGGCTCGCCCATGCCATGCCGCGCGTGCATTCGCTGTCGGCCCAGGCACTGCCGATCATGGAGGAACTGGCGCGCGATATCGAGCAGTCCTGCCATCTGGCGGTGCTGGACGGACTCGACATCCTGGTCATCGCCCAGGTGGATTCGCCGCTCCCGCGGCAATATTCGGTGACGCTGGGCGCGCGCCTGCCGGTCTGGGAGGCCAGCTCGGGCAATCTGCTGCTGGCCCAGCTTCCCGAGGCGCGGCTCGAGACGCTGTTCCGCTCGATGACGCGCATCGTCGCCCCGGAGATGCTGCAGCAGCTCCGCCAGCGCGTCGCCGAGATCGGCAGCTCGGGCAAGGAGGAGCGCGAGAGCTATTTCGTCTCCGGCCTTTTGACCATCAGCCGCCCCATCTACAATCATTTCGGCACCACGGTCGCGGCGCTCACCGTACCGTTCCTGCACCACAAGCGGGTCGTCGTGACGCCGGCGGAAGCATCGGAGCGGCTCGACGCCGCCGCCCGCAAGCTTTCCCGCGAGCTCGGCTATCGCGGCCCCGAAAACGACTGAGCCCAAAAAGAAGGGGGCGCCACCGCGACGCTCAGCTCAGCCGCGCCTGCGTCTCGGCATCGAACAGATGCAGGCGCTCCGGATCGAAATGCAGCGTCAGCTCCGTGCCGAGCTCGAACTGCCCGCGATCCGTGCAGCGCGCCGTGAAGGTGGCGCCGCCCGCCTGAACGGTGACCAGGATGTCGCTGCCCAGCGGCTCGAGCATGTCCACCGTCCCTGAAATCGATGCCGTCGCCGACGCCCCCGCCACATCGCTCAGATGTTCCGGCCGCACCCCGGCCAGCACCTTGCGGCCCTCGGCGACGTTCGCGGGCAGCCTCGCGCCGGCCGGCAGATCGATGCGGCCGCCGCTTTCGAGCGTCAGCGTGGGATTGCCGCCCTCGCTGCCCGCCGTCGCGGGCAGGATGTTCATGGTCGGCGAGCCGATGAACTCGGCGACGAAAACATTGGCCGGCCGGTCGAACAGCTCGCGCGGCGTGCCCATCTGGGCGATCCGGCCGTCGAGCAGGCACACGATCCGGTCGGCCAGCGTCATCGCCTCGAGCTGGTCATGCGTCACATACATGCTCGTCGTCTTCAGCGCCTGGTGCAGCCGCTTGATCTGGCCGCGCATCTCGGCGCGCAATTTGGCGTCGAGATTGGACAGCGGCTCGTCGAACAGGAAGAGCTGGGGCTTGCGCACCATGGCGCGGCCGATGGCGACGCGCTGGCGCTGGCCGCCCGACAATTCGCGCGGCCGGCGCTGCAGCAGATGCCCGATCTGCAGGATGTCGGCCACCCGCTTCACCTGCTCCTGCCGCTCGGGCCTGGGAACCCGCGCCAGCTCGAGCGAGAAGCCGATATTCTGCTCGACGCTCATATGGGGGTAGAGCGCATAGTCCTGGAACACCATCGCCACCTGGCGCTGCTTGGGCGTCAGATCGTTGACGCGCTGGCCCTGCATGCGCAGTTCACCGTCGCTGATCTCCTCGAGCCCCGCCACCATGCGCAGGATGGTGCTCTTGCCGCAGCCGGACGGACCGACCAGCACCAGGAATTCGCCCTCCTCGATGTCGAAGCTGATGTCGTGAACCACCTGGACGCTGCCATAGCGCTTCACGAAGCGGTCGATGTTGATGGCCACCATCAGGAAGCAGTCCTTTCCGAAATCAGCCCTTCACCGAACCGGCGGTCAGGCCGGCGATGAGGAAACGCTGTGCGAGCATGACCAGCAGGGTCACCGGCAAAAGCTGCACGGTGACGCCGGCGAACAGCACGCCCCAATTGGTGCCGCTCACCGCATCCATCACCTCGGAGATGATGAGCGGCGCGGTCTTGGCGTGCTGGGTGGTGAAGATGAGCGCGAACAGGAACTCGTTCCACGAGAACACGAAGACGAAGATGGCGCAGGCCGCCAGCCCCTGAAGCGCCAGCGGCATGATGACCCGCAGCAGCGTCTGCAGCGTCGTCGCCCCGTCGACCAGGGCGGCCTCGTCGAGGGTGCGCGGAATCTTGTCGATGAAGGTTTTCATGATCATCGTGCACAGTGACACCCAGAAGGTCGCATAGAGCACGATCAGAACGATATGCGTGTCGCTCAGCCGCAGCGCGTCGACCACCGGAAACAGCGGCAGCGTCACGACGATGGGCGGCAGCAGCCTTATGGCGATCAGATACAGCACCGATCCGGCGAGGAACCTGTTGCTGAAGCGCGAATAGACGAAGCCCGACAGCACGCTGACCACGCAGGCCAGCGCCGTCGCCCCCAACGCGATGATGAGGCTGTTGCCCAGCGTCGGGAAAAAACCCGTCCAGCGCGTCGCCAGCGCCGCGTAGTGCTCGAAGGTCGGCGTGAAGATCAGGTCCGGCGGGAACTTGAAGATCTCGCGCTGCTGCTTGAACGAGGACAGGACGATATAGAGCACCGGAAAGGCCGACCACACGATGATGAGGCCGAACAGGACGGTGCGGACGATCGCGCGGATCAGCGCCGATGCACGGCGCGCCGCCAGATTGGGGAAGACGATGGGTGCGGCGTCAGTCATTTCCCTTGAGCATCCTCCGGTGCATCGCCCACAGATAGATCGAAGCGACCAGCAGCGAGCCCACGACCATCAGCCAGCCGGTCGCCGAGGCGGTGCCGAACTCGCCGTAGCGGAACGCGCTCTGATAGAGATAAAGCGCCAGCACCTCGGTCATCCGCGCCGGCCCGCCCCCGGTCAGCAGCCACACTTCCGAGAACAGCCGGAAGGCGAAGACGAAGCGGAAGATCAGCGCGATCAGGATCGCCGGGATCGTCAGCGGCAGCGTGATGCGCCAGAATTCCTGGAAGGACGTGGCACCGTCGATGCGCGAGGCCTCGTAGAGCGATTTGGGGATCGCCAGCATGCCGGCATAGACCAGCAGGAAGGTGAACGGCAGGTGGTGCCAGATCGAGATCAGGGTGACGACGCCCAGCGCCAGCGGCGGCGACACGCTCCAGTTGAACATGCCGAAACCCAGATTCTCGATGGTGCGCGCCAGCACCCCGCTGCCCGGATTGAGCATGATCTTCCACAGCAGCACGCCCACCACCTCCGAGATGGCGTAGGGCATCAGCACGATGGCGAACATGATCTTGGGGTAGCGCACCCCGCCCAGGAACAGCGCCGCCATGCCGATGGCCATCACCAGCTCGATATAGACGACGGCGTTGACGACGATGAGCGTGTTGACGGTGGCGCGCCAGAAATAGGGGCTGGTCAGCACGGTGATGTAGTTGTCGAGCCCGACAAAGGTGAGATCGGACCCATAGGTCGACTCGTTCAGGCTCAGCCACAGCACATAGACCGAGGGCGCGGCGATCACCACCAGCAGCATGAGGTGGGTGGGCACCAGCATCAGCACCGCTGGCAGATTCAGTCGCCGCATCTTGCTCTATTCCCGGTCTCGGACTTCAAACGCCGCGCAGCCTGCACCGCGCGGCGTTCATCGACTATAGCGAGGACTATCTGGACCGCGCGACCAGTTCTTCGGCGCGGGTCTGCAAGGCCTCGGCAGCTTCCTCGGGCGATTTCAAGCCGAGCACGGCCGCCTGCATCTCCTCGATGAAGACGATCGTCGCCTCCACCGCGCCGTCGAAGGCCGGCACCGCCACCGATGCGTCGCGCAACCCGATCGCCTCGGCCGCCGCATAGGGCAGCCGCTCGATCACGCGCGGATCGTCATAAGCGCTGGGCCGCACCGGCCCGTTCCCGTTCAGCGCCGCGCGCACCGTCGCATCCTCGCCCGAAAGCTCGCGGATGAGATCGTAGGCCAGCTCCTTCTGCGTCGAGTTGGCCGGGATCGACCACGACCAGAACTCGGTATTCGCCGAAGCGCGGCCGACCTCGTTGGTCGGGAACGGCATGACGTCGATCTGGCCCGGATAGAGCGAGGCCGAGGGATCGTTCAGCGCGGTGTAGCGCGAGAACGGATTGATGGCGAACACGCCGCGCCCCTCGCGCATCGTCGCGATCAGCTCGTCGAGCCCGAGCGCGGTGACGTTGGGCGGCAGCACACCCTCCTGATAGAGCGCGGCCAGTTCGGTCAGGCCGGCGATCATCTCGGGCGAGTTGGCGTGCACGTTGAGGTCGGCGTCGATATAGACCGCGTCGAACGCACTGAGGAACTGCAACGCCGTCACATGCGTGTCGAGCGTGGTCACGAGGCCATGAACGCGCGTGCCGTCGTCGCGCACATAGGTCGCCTCGCGCGCCGCCGCCAGCATCTCATCGAGCGTCTGCGGCACCTCGACCCCGCGCTCCTCGAGCAGCGTCGCGTTGAAATGCAGCGCGTTGGTCGCATGGCGATAGGGGATGGCGACGCGGTTGCCGTCGATCACCGTGGCGTCGAGCAGGCCCTGCGAGATGCCGTCGAAATTCTCGATCGGATTCTCTTCGATATAGGGATCCAGCGGCTCGAGCAGCCGCGCCACGCTCGGCACCAGCCGCGTGTTGAGCACGGCCGACAGGTCGATGCTGGTTTCGTTGAGGCTCGCCTCGCGCAGCAGCCGGTCGTGCAGCGGCCCGATATCGAGCGTCACCCAGTTGAGCGTGACATTGTTCCTCTCGGCCCACTCGCCCGCGATATCCTGCGCGTCCGCGAGATCGCCGCCCGTCGCCGCCGTCCGGTGCACATTGTGCGAGACGATGGTGAGGGTTCGTGTTTCCTGCGCCGGACCGCTCCCGGTGGATGCGAGAACGAATGCGGCCATCACGAGAATTCTTCGTAGCATGGTCCTTACCTCCCGAGCCGAGTGTTATACGGCTTCACTTTCATATACGACAATCGCTGTCATTAGTGTCAAGAAAAACTTGAGCCTCCGCGCACTCCGAAACGCCGCCCTCCCCGGAAAACAGCTGCCTCCCGGGACCCCGAAAAGTCCGCGCCTTTCCGACGCAAGCGCCCGGCACCTCCGGCAAATGCAGCGCGACACCCCGACCCCCGGCAACTCATCGTCGGCGAAATCCACCCTCGGCCCGCACCGTCTCGCCCGTCCACGCCGGCCCCGGCACCCGATCCCGGCCGGACAGGTCAGTGAATGCCACAGTTCGTTGACAGCAGCAAAACTTGCTTTTACATACGACATAGACCTTGGAGATGGCCCGTTAACGGCCGCCCGGCGGGCGATGGTCACCCTTCGCCCGTCTTTCATGAGAGGCCCCCGAAGTTCGATGACCACCTCGTCCCCCACCCTGCAACGGCCGGACATCCAGCTCAGCCGCTTCGACCCCCTGCCCCGCATCATGTTCTATGACGATTTCAGTCAGGGCATGTCCGGCTGGACGGAGCTGCTGGGCAACTACACCGGCAGCCTGCGCAAGATGCATCCCGGCTACGCCCAGTTCACCCCGCCCATGCTCAGCAATCTGACGCAGTGGGATGGCGGCACGCATGGCGCGCTCACCGGCTCCTATGCGCTCAAGCTGGCGACGCGCCCCGGGCGCGGCTCGCAGACGGTCAGCCTCAAGCGCATGACCTATCCGCGTGCCTGCACCATGCAGATGGAATGCTTCTTCACCTACAAGCCCGAGGCCACCGAGCTCGAGCTCTCCGATCGCGACGTGCGCTCCTTCGGCGTCGTCTTCGACATCCAGGACAGCAATTATCGCGTGCTGCCCCAGGTGCGCTATCTCAACGCCATCGACGGCAAGCTGCAGAACAAGTGGCAATACAAGCCGCGCAGCGTCGATTTCAACGATGTCGGCGACCAGACCGTCACCATCTACCACTATGGCGAGGAGAACTGGGTCGACATTCCCGGCGGCCACCAGTTGCTGTGCTACAATGAAATCCCGACCAAGGTGAACTGGCACTATTTCCGGCTCGGCTTCGACATCGCCAATTTGCGCTACACCGAATTGCAGTGCAACGATCTGGTGCTCGACCTGTCCGGCCTCGACATGCTCAAGTTCGACGCCATGCCGAACCTGCAGAATCTGTTCAACGTCATTCCCTTCGTCGACACGGATTCGGACAAGCGGGCCTTTCTCTATTTCGATTCCATCCTGCTGTCGGGAGACTGGTGATGCTGGCGGAAAGCTATACGGCCGTGATCGCGCGCGGTGAGGACTGGGTCGACGGCTCCACCACCGAGCCCTATGAGGCGAGCTGGGCGCGCGAGGCGGTGATCGTCCTGCGCACGCTCGAGCGCGGCACGCTGAACCCCGAGGCTCGCGCCCATGTGCAGATATCGCTGGATGGAATGCGCTGGATCGACGAAGGTACCAGCATCGCCATCGCCCAGCAGGAGGACGGCATAGCCATGGCGCGGATCAGCCATTTCGGTCACTATATCCGCCTGCGCGCGGAAATGCCGGCGGATGCGACGGCTTTCATGCTCGCGACCCTCTCGCTCAAGGCTTAAGGCAAGTGCGCACCAACCGTCTGCATTCGATCTGGTCCAGCGGCCGCCACGTCAACAACGGCTGGCTCGCCATCCCCTCCTCGCATTCCGCCGAGGTGATGGCCCATACCGGCTTCGACGCGCTCACCGTCGACCTGCAGCACGGCGCCATCGACTACGCCGCAGCGCTCACCATGCTGACGGCGATCTCGACCACCGATGTCGTGCCGCTGGCGCGCCCGACCGCGCTCGATCCTCCGCAGATCATGAAGCTGCTCGATGCCGGCGCCTATGGCATCATCTGCCCGATGATCGACACGCCCGAGGATGCGCGGCTTCTGGTGGCCGCCTGCCGCTATCCGCCGATCGGCCAGCGCAGCTTCGGTCCGACCCGCGCCGTCATGGCGCACGGGCCCGGCTACGACACCGACGAGGCCAACCGCCAGATCGTGGTGCTCGGGCAGGTCGAAACCCCGCTCAGCCTTTCAAATCTCGATGCCATCCTTGCGACCGAGGGGCTCGACGGCATCTATGTCGGCCCGTCCGATCTCACCCTGCTGATGGGGATCGGTGCCAATGGCGACAGCTCCGATCCGCAATTCCTCGCCCATCTGGCCCATGTCGTCGAACGCGCCCGCGCCCATGGCCGCCACGCCGGCATGCATTGCGCCAGCGGCGACCAGGCGAGACGCATGGTCGATATGGGCTTCGACTTCGTGACCGTCGGCTCCGATACCGGGCTGATCGGCGAAGCCGGCCGCGGCCGGCTGGCTCTCGTCGGCGGCTGACCCGCCGCTCCCTACCCGCCGCCACCATCATCGGAGGACGTTCGATGCAGCGCCGCAAGCTCGGCTCACAGGGGCTCGAAGTCTCCGCCCTCGGTTTCGGCTGCATGGGCCTGAGCCATTCCTACGGCCCGGAAACGCCGAAAGACGAGGCCATCGCCGTCATCCGCCACGCCTTCGAGCGCGGCGTCACCCTGTTCGACACCGCCCTCGTCTACGGCTC
>JAEWHZ010000199.1 GCA_023387585.1 Pseudomonadota bacterium | reverse complement strand
TCACGGCGCATGGCTAAAAGGCGCCACCCAATCCAACACCCAAGGACAATCCGCCCATGGCCATCGAGCGCACCTTCTCGATCATCAAGCCCGACGCCGTTCGCCGCAATCTGATCGGCAAGATCGTTTCCAAGTTCGAGGAGAACGGTCTGCGCGTCATCGCGATGAAGAAGATCCACATGACCCGCGCCCAGGCCGAGGGCTTTTACGCGGTGCACAAGGAGCGCCCCTTCTATGGCGAGCTGGTCGAGCAGATGAGCGCCTCGCCGGTCGTGGTGCAGGTGCTCGAAGGCGAGAACGCCATCGCCAAGAACCGCGAGATCATGGGCGCCACCAACCCGGCCAATGCCGACGAGGGCACCATCCGCAAGGAATTCGCCCTCTCGGTCGGCGAGAACTCGGTGCACGGCTCGGACGCGCCCGAGACCGCGGCCGAGGAGATCAAGTTCTTCTTCAAGGACGAAGAGCTGGTCGGCTGATCGCCGCGCTTCGTTGAACGACAAGGCCGCCCTTCGGGGCGGCCTTTTGCGTTTCAGGCAGGCTCGGCCTGCGGCGCCGCGATGGTTTCGGCGAGCCCGGCGATCTCGTCCTCGAAGCGGCTGGCCGAAGCCTCGATGTCGCGGGTCCACTGGCCGAAGCGCCTCAGGCTCGGGATGAAGGCGGCGAGTTCCGCCCGATCCCAGCCGCTCAGGAAATCGCCCATCACCAGCAGCTTGTAAGCCCGCACCGCGTTGACCACGGCGCTGCCGCGCGCGGTCAGCACGATGATGGTGCGCCTTGCATCGGCCTGGCTGACGGCGCGCCGGGCGAAACCGAGCTCGACCAGCTCGGCCACCAGCCGGCTGGCGCGGGACGGATCGATCGCCAGCCGCTCGGCCACGGTCGCCACCATGGTCTCGCCGATCTGGTCGCCGAATTCCTCCGTCGCGCCCTCGATGGCGAACAGCACGTCGAGCTGGGCCAAGTCCAGTCCGATCCTGAGATCGGCGAGCGCGCGATGGCCGAGCTCGCGCTTGAGCGCGCGCCGGCGCCAGTTCTGCAGCAAGGCGTCGATCTCGACCACGGCGGCGGCCGTGGCGTCGTCAATGCCGGCTTCGTGCAGCAATCCGCTGAGCTGTTCGGTGGTGGCGCGGGTCATGATGCCCCTCAAAGTGAATGCAACATGCAATTGCATGCTATTGACATGTAAATGCGCAAGGCAGATGTATGACGCATTGCCGCGGTCCGCAAGGACCTTCGTTTCCATCCAAGAGGTTCAATATGTCGCAAGCCGAGAACTCGGCCGCGCCGCCCCAATCCGTTGCCCTGGTCATAGGAAGCGTCGCCGTCACCCTGCTGCTCGCCTCGCTCGGACAGACCATCGTTTCGACCGCCCTGCCGGTCATCGTCGGCCAGCTGGGCGGGCTCGACCACCTGACCTGGGTGGTGACCGCCTATCTGCTGTCCTCGACCGTGGTGGCGCCGATTTACGGCAAGCTCGGCGACCTGTTCGGGCGCAAGATCGTGTTGCAGGCGGCCATACTGATCTTTCTCGGCGGCGCCGTGCTGTCGGCCCTGTCGAACTCCATGGGCATGCTGATCTTCACGCGCACGGTGCAGGGGCTGGGCGGCGGCGGGCTGATGGTGGTGGCGATGACGGTGGTCGCCGACATCATACCGGCCCGCCAGCGCGGCAGGATCCAGGGTATTTTCGGCGCCGTGTTCGGCGTTTCGACCGTGGTCGGACCGCTGCTCGGCGGCTTCATCGTCGAACATGCGAGCTGGCAATGGATTTTCCTGATCAATCTGCCGCTGGGCGCGCTGGCACTCGGTGTCATCGCCGTGGCGCTGAAACCGCGCCGGAGCCAGGTATCGCACAAGATCGACTATATGGGCTTCGTGCTGCTCAGCGGCGCGCTGACGACGCTGGTGCTGGCGGCCTCGCTGGGCGGCAACACCTATGAATGGCTGTCGCTCGAGATTCTCGCGCTGCTCGGGGCTTCCGCGCTGCTGCTGGCGCTGTTCGTCTTCAACGAGGCGCGGGCGGCCGAGCCGGTGCTGCCGCTGGCGCTGTTCCGCAACAACACCTTCGTCGTCACCAACGCCGTGGGCTTTCTCGTCGGCATGGCGATGTTCGGCTCGATCACCTTCCTGCCGATGTACCTTCAACTGGCCAAGGGCGTGACGCCGACCGATTCCGCCATCCAGCTGGTGCCGATGATGATCGGTCTGATCGGCGCCTCGACGCTGTCGGGCTTTTTGATGACGCGCACGGGCCGCTACAAATTGCTGCCCATGCTGTCGACGGTCTCGCTGATCGTCGGCCTGGTGTTCCTCGCCAACATGCAGCTCGACACGCCGGCCTGGCAGGTGGGGCTGTTCATGTTCCTGATCGGGGCCGGCATCGGCCCGGTCAACGCCGTCTCGGTCACGGCGACGCAGAACGCGGTGCCGCACCATATGGTCGGCGTCGCCACCGCCGGCACCACCATGTTCCGCCAGATCGGCGGCTCGATCGGGGTGTCGGTGTTCGGCGCCATCTTCGCCGGCGGGCTGGCCTCGCGCATCGGGGACATCCTGCCCGCGGGCGGCTTCAACGCCGAGGCGCTGGCGGCGCTGCCGCCGCCGGTGCGCGCCGAGGTGCTGGACGCCTTCGCAGCCTCGCTGCATCCGGTGTTCTTCACCGCCGCCGCCGCCGCCGGCCTTGCCTTCCTGCTGACGCTGCTGCTCGAGGAACTGCCGCTCGCCACCACCCTGCGGCGCGAGCCCGAAGCCGAGATCGACGCCGAAGAAGCCGGCGCCGCCTCGGTCGTGGGGGCGCCGGCGACGGTGGTGCGGTAGGTTATTTGCGGACGAGACTGGCCGCCATGCGAAACTGTCACTTGCCGATAAGCGTTTCGCGCGTATCTTCGTGCGCAATGCCGGGGGAGGAAAACATGGTTGAACGCAAATCGGCGTTGAAGCGGGCACCGGAGCGTCCCGAGCTCGATCGGCTGCTGGAGCGTGCGCGCTCGGTGGTCATCACCGACGAACAGCTCAAGGAACAGAGCGCGAGCTTCGTCTATGGCAACGCCCCGAGCGGCTCGGGGATAACCAAGGAGTCTGCGCTCCGGGCCGTCAATCGCGTCCGGGTTACGGACAGAAAGTGATCCGGCCGGGCGATGTTCATTCTCGAAGAGGAAGGTCCTGAACTCTACGATCGCGTTCAGGAGCAGAATCTGTCCCGGCAGTATGAATTGCTTACCAACTGCATCGAGATCGGGCTGCTCAAAGGGCCGGTTTCGTTCGACAAATATCTGCTCTGGGCGCTCAATCATATCGCGGTAGCCAATATTTCGCAGTTCGGCGGTCGCTTTCGCAAGGAGCCGATCTATGTCGGTGACCACCGGCCGCCCCACTTCCTCGATGTAGACGACTGGATGGATCGTTTCATCTCGACGGTTCAGGAAAACTGGTACATCTGGTCGCCGACGGAGCTGGCAGCCTACGGCTTGTGGCGCCTGAACTGGATACATCCGTTCATCGAAGGCAATGGGCGCACGGCGCGGGCGGCCTGCTATTATCTGCTCTGCGTGCGATCGGGTGCCTTGCTGCACGGCAGCCGGATCGTGCCGGAACGAATTCGCGAAAATCGCCATGGCTACCAGCAGGCCCTGATCGCAGCCGACCGCGCATGGGATGAAGGCCATCTCGATTTCAGCGAGATGGAAGACTATCTGGCGCGGCTGCTGCAGGCGCAACTCTTGGACGACAGATAGCCTTCCGTTCACGCGGTTATTTGCGCGGGCGCGGCGTCGGGGGTGTGCCGGGCGCGGCGGCGGGGCTGGTGACGCTGCTGGCGAGGCCGCCCAGCGTGCCGCCGGCGATGCCGAGCTCGCTCATCAGCGCATCGATCAGCGGGGCCTGGCTGCGATAGCGCAGGGCGGCGGCGACGGCCTGGTCGGCGAGGCCGCCGCCTTCCGTGGCGGCGGTGCCGGCATTGCCGTTCGGCGCGGCGCCGTTCAGCCCGTCGACATGCAGGATCTTGATGCCGTCGATGTTCTGGATCGGCTTGACGCTCTCGGCGATGATCTGCGGCAGGGCCTCGATCAGCTTGACGCGCACCTGCATGGCGATCTGCTCGGCCGACAGGATGTTGGACGCCTCGTTGACGGCGCGCTTGCCCTCGGCCTCGACCTGGTAGGTGGCGGCGAGCGCGTCGGCCTTGAGCTTTTCGGCGTCGGCGGCGCCGCGGGCCGTAAGGCGCTCCTGCTCGGCCTCGGCCTCGGCGGCGATGCGCAGGGCCTCGGCGCGGTCGGCGGCGGCACGCTTTTCCGCCTCGGCGGCGACGGTGATCGAGATCGCCTGCTGCTCGGCGGCCTTGCGGGCCTCGATGAGCTGGATCTCCTTGTCGCGCTCGGC
The DNA here is from genome assembly GCA_023387585.1 of Pseudomonadota bacterium. Classification (GTDB taxonomy): domain Bacteria; phylum Pseudomonadota; class Alphaproteobacteria; order Rhizobiales; family Devosiaceae; genus Devosia. The sequence continues at coordinate 1,138 of JAEWHZ010000199.1, read as the reverse complement.
GATGGCGGTCTGGCGCGAGGTGGCGACCTCCTCGGCCGCCCTGGCGGCGATGGCGCGGGCCTCGTCGGCGGCGGCATCGGCCTGCGACTTCTCCTTGCTCTTGAGCGACACGGCGATGTCGCGCGCCTGCTCGGCAAGCGAGATCTGCTTGGCCTTCTCGACGGCGGCGGCTTCCACCGCGAGGGCCGTGGCGATCTCGCGCTCCTTGACGACCTGTCCCGAGGCGATGTCGGATTCGCGCACCTTCTGCTGGGCGACGATGCGTGCCTGCTGCGCCTCGCGGTCGCGGTCGGCCTGCTGCTGGGCGATCAGCGCGGACTGCTCGGCCTGGCGCACCTGGATCTCGCGCTCCTGCTCGAGGCGGGCGAATTCCTTGTCGCGCGCGATCTGGTATTTCTGCGATTCCGCCTCGAGGTTCTTGCGTTCGATCAGGACCTGGGTCTCCTGCTCGATGTCGTTGCGCGTCTTGCGGCGCTCCTCGATGGCCTGGGTGAGCTTGGTCAGGCCCTCGGCGTCGAAGGCGTTGTCGGGGTTGAAGAACTCGCGATTGGTCTGGTCGAGCCCGGTCAGCGACACGGATTCGAGCTCGAGGCCGTTCTTGAGGATGTCCTCGGACACGGCGGCCTGAACCTTCTGCACGAAGCTGACGCGCTGCTCGTGCAGTTCCTCCATCGCCATCTCGGCCGCGACGGCGCGCAGGGCGTCGACGAACTTGCCCTCGACCAGCTCCTTGAGCGCCCCGGGCTCCATGGTGCGCCGCCCCAGCGTCTGGGCGGCGTTGGCGATGGATTCGACCACCGGCTGCACGCGCACATAGAACTCGGCCTGCACGTCGACGCGCATGCGGTCCCTGGTGATCAGCGCCTGGTCGGCCGCGCGACGCACTTCGAGGCGCAGGGTGTTCATGTTGACCGGGATCTGCTCGTGCAGCACGGGGAACACCAGCGCGCCCCCGTTCATGATCACCTTCTGCCCGCCGAAGCCGGTGCGCACGAAGCTGACTTCCTTGCTCGAGCGCCGGTAGAGCCGCGAGATGATGATGCCGATCGCGAACAGGACGGCGACGATCACCGCGATGGCGACCAGGATATCGAAGAACGATTGCGACATGGATGTCTCCAGGGCTTGGGGGATCGTC
>JAEWHZ010000126.1 GCA_023387585.1 Pseudomonadota bacterium | reverse complement strand
AGGATTTCCCGATGTTTCGCGGCTCGATCACGGCTCTGATGACCCCGTTCCACGATGGGGCCGTCGACGAGAAAGCCTTTGCCGAATTCGTCGACTGGCAGATCCGCGAGGGCACGAACGGCCTGGTGCCGGTGGGCACCACGGGCGAAAGCCCCACGGTGAACCATGAGGAGCACCGCCGCGTCATCGAGATCTGCGTCGAGGTCGCGGCCAAGCGTGTGCCGGTGATCGCCGGCGCCGGTTCCAACTCGACCGCCGAGGCGGTGGAACTCGCCCAGCACGCCGAGACCGTGGGCGCCGACGCGGTGCTGTCCGTCGTGCCCTATTACAACAAGCCCAACCAGGAAGGGCTGTTCCAGCATTTCGCGGCTGTCGCGGCGGCGACCTCGCTGCCCGTCATCCTCTATTCCGTGCCCGGCCGCACCGTGGTCGACATCGCCGTCGACACCATGGCGCGCCTGCGCGATGCCTTTTCCAACATCGTCGGCGTCAAGGATGCGACCTCCGACATGGGCAAGGCCAGCCTGACCCGCGCCAGGCTGGGCAAGGACTTCGTGTTGCTCTCGGGCGAGGACATTACGGCGCTCGGCTTCAACGCCCATGGCGGCATGGGTTGCATCTCGGTAACGGCGAATGTCGCGCCCCGCCTGTGCGCGGCGCTGCAGAACGCCTGCCAGCAGGGAAATTACGCCGCAGCGCTCGACGTGCAGGACAAGCTCGTGCCGCTGCACCGCGCATTGTTCCTCGAACCCAATCCGACGGGCGTCAAATACGCCGCCGCGCGGCTTGGCCTGTGCCGCAACGAATTGCGCCTGCCGCTGGCGCCGGTCGCCCGGTCCACCGAAGAGGCGATCGACGACGCATTGTCGCGTGCCGGGCTGCTCGCCGCCTGACCATGTCCAGGGACAAGTCGGCAAAGCGCGGTTGGATCAGCCACGGCCTCGTGGCCGAGAACCGGCGCGCGCGCTACGACTACGAGATCGGCGATACGCTCGAGGCCGGCATCGTTCTGACCGGCACCGAGGTCAAGTCGCTGCGGCTGGGCAAGGCGCAGATCACCGAAAGCTACGCCTCGCCGGAACGCGGCGAATTGTGGCTGGTCAACGCCCATATTCCCGAATATCTCGAGGCCAACCGCTTCAACCACCAGGAAAAACGGCCGCGCAAGCTGCTGGTGAGCCGCAGGGAGCTCGCCCGCCTCGATGCCGAGGTGGCGCGGGCAGGCAACACCATCGTGCCGCTGAAGCTCTATTTCAACGACCATGGCAAGGCGAAGCTGCTGATCGGCATCGGCAAGGGCAAGAAGAGCTTCGACAAGCGCGACACCGAGCGCAAGCGCGACTGGAACCGCGAGAAATCGCGCCTGCTCAAGCAGGGCTGAGGCGCGCCGTCTCCGCGGCCCGGCCGACGACCTCGCGGAACATTTCTTCGGTCAGCACGCCGGTATTGGTGTTGTAGCGCGAGCAGTGATAGCTGTCGAAGACCACCGCGCCGTCCGGCAGCGCATGGTGCGCGCCATGCGCGAAGGGGAATTGCGAGAGCTTTTGCCCGAAGGCGCGCAGCAGCGATTCATGGGCGATGCGGCCGAGCGCCAGGAAGACGCGGGCCGAAGCGGGCAGCGCGCCGACCAGGAAGCCGCGGCAGGTGCGGATCTCTTCCGGCGTCGGCTTGTTCTGCGGCGGCACGCAGCGCACGGCGTTGACGATCATGGTGTCGATCAGGACGAGGCCATCGTCGGGACTCTGGCGATATTCGCCCGCCGCCAGCCCGAAATGCTTCAGCGTCGCGTATAGCAGATCGCCGGCATAGTCGCCGGTAAACGGGCGCCCGGTGCGGTTGGCGCCCTTGAGGCCGGGGGCGAGCCCGACCACGACGAGTTTCGGCATGGGCGCGGCCCAGACCGGCACCGGAGCATTGAAGAAATCCGGATATTTCAGCCGGTTCTCGTCGCGAAAGGCCGCCAGGCGCGGGCAGAGCGGGCAGTCGGGCGGCGGCTCGGCGGTCAAGCTTCGGTGGGCGTGGTCGGAGCCGGCGCAGAGGCGGGGGTCTGTGCCGGGGCGCTGCGCGCGGGGGAGGGCGGACGCCCGATGGTCTTGGCCAGATCGGCGACGTCGATGAAGAAATCGGCCTGGCGGCGCAGATCGTCCGAGATCATCGGCGTCGGCGTGGTCAGCGTCGATACCACGGTGACCCGCTTGCCGCGCCGCTGCAGCGCCGCAGCCAGCGCGGTGAAGTCGCCATCTCCGGAGAACAGCACCATGTGGTCGTAGAAACCGCTCATCTCGAGCGCGTCGATGGTCAGCTCGATGTCCATATTGCCCTTCACCTTGCGCCGCCCGGTGGCATCGGTGAATTCCTTGGCCGGCTTGGTCACCACGGTGTAGCCGTTATAGTCGAGCCAGTCGATCAGGGGGCGGATCGAGGAATATTCCTGATCCTCGACGAGCGCAGTGTAGTAATAGGCGCGCAGCAGATAGGCCTTCGACTGGAACTCGGCCAGCAGGCGCCTGTAGTCGATATCGATGCCGATGGCCTTGGACGCCGCGTAGAGGTTGGCGCCGTCGATAAAAAGGGCGATCTTCTCGCGCGGATCAATGGCCAAGCGTCACTCCTTTCGAGCCCCTGGGGAGCCTGGCTTGCCGCCGCTTTCGTGGCCCCAACCTTGCCCAGATCGCACGAATGTCACGGTCCTGCAAGACGGCCATGCCCACTCGGACCTTGTAACCGGCGGCCCGCTGGTGTATTGCGCTGGCCAATCCCCGAAATATTGCTGGAGACGTCCGTGGCACGCGTCACCGTTGAAGACTGCATCGAAAAGATTCCCAACCGCTTCGATCTCGTCCTGCTGGCCGCCCATCGCGCCCGCATGATCTCCTCGGGCGTCCAGATCACCGTTCCGCGCGACAACGACAAGAACCCCGTCGTTGCCCTGCGCGAGATCGGCGACGGCACCATCTCGCCGGACGATCTGAACGAGGATCTGATCCACTCCTTGCAGAAATACGTCGAAGTGGACGAGCCCGAGCAGCAGGAAGCGCCGATGATCGAGTCGGGCGACGACGACGCGATCACCTTCGACACGCTGAGCGAGGAAGAATTGCTGCGCTCGATCGAAAGTCTCGCTCCCCCGGAGCGGCGCGACGATTGATCGCCCAAACTCATGAGCCTATATGGAAAGGGCGCCCCAGCGGCGCCCTTTTTGTTTGCCTCGCAGAGGCGAAGATCAGCGCGGATGGGGTGCGCGCAACGCGATGATGCGGCAATACGAACTGGTCGAGCGGGTAGCGTCCTACAACCCCAATGTCGACGAACAGCTGCTCAACAAGGCCTATGTCTATGCCATGCAGAAGCATGGCAGCCAGAAGCGCGCCTCGGGCGACCCCTATTTCAATCACCCCCTCGAAGTCGCTGCCATCCTGACGGAGCTCCGGCTCGACGACGCCTCGATCGCGGTGGGGCTGCTGCACGACACCATCGAGGACACCGACGCCACGCGCTCGGAGATCGACCAGGTCTTCGGCCCCGAGATCGGCGCCATCGTCGACGGGCTGACCAAGATCGACCGGCTCAACCTCGTCAGCCGCGAGGAAGCCCAGGCCGAGAATTTGCGCAAGCTGCTGCTCGCCATCTCCAAGGATGTGCGGGTGCTGCTGGTCAAGCTGGCCGACCGGCTGCACAACATGCGCACCCTCGATTTCATGTCGCCCGAAAAGCGCGTCCGCATCGCGCAAGAGACGATGGACATCTATGCCCCGCTCGCCGGGCGCATGGGCATGCAGGACATGCGTACCGAACTCGAGGACATCGCCTTCAGGTTCCTGCGCCCCGAGCATTACGACGCCATCACCCGGCGCCTCGCCGAGATGCAGGAGCAATATGCCGAGACCATCTCGACCATCTCGCGCGAGCTGACCGACCGGCTTGCCGAGGAAGGTATCGCCGCGACGGTCTCGGCGCGGGTGAAATCGCCCTATTCGGTGTTCAACAAGATCGAGCGCAAGCAGATCGCGCTCGAGCAGCTCTCCGACATGATCGGCTTCCGCGTCATCCTCGACACGGTCGAGCAATGCTACCGCACGGTCGGGATCGTGCACACCAACTGGAAGGTCGTGCCGGGGCGTTTCAAGGACTATATTTCGGTCCCCAAGCACAACGACTATCGCTCGATCCACACCACCATCGTCGGCCCCGGCCGGCAGCGCGTCGAACTGCAGATCCGCACCATGGAGATGCACTCCATCGCCGAGTTCGGCATCGCCGCGCACGCGCTCTACAAGGATGGCGTGTCGGCGGACATGGGCCGGCTGGAGCAGGAAAGCCAGGCCTATGCCTGGCTGCGTAACACCATCGGCCACCTGACCACCGGCGCCTCGGCCGAGGATTTCCTCGAATACACCAAGCTCGAGCTGTTCCAGGACCAGGTGTTCTGCTTCACCCCGCGCGGGCGTCTGATCGCCCTGCCGCGCGGCGCCACGCCCATCGATTTCGCCTATGCGCTGCACACCGACATCGGCGACACCTGCGTTGGATGCAAGATCAACGGCAACATCCTGCCGCTCGTCACCCTTCTGAGCTCGGGCGACGAGGTCGAGATCATCCGCGACCAGAACCACCGTCCGCCCGCCAACTGGATCGGCATCGCCGCGACCGGCAAGGCGCGGGCCGCCATTCGTCGCGCCGTGCGCCAGGCCGCGACCCAGCGTGCTCATGCGCTGGGCGAGCAGATGCTCTCCATGCTGCTCGAACGCGAGGGCGCGCTGCTCGACGACGCCGAGGGCAAGGAACTGGCCGAACGACTGGGCCAGCCCTCCAAACGCGACCTGCTGATCGCGGTGGGCGAGGGCAAGATCGGCTCCGAG
>JAEWHZ010000095.1 GCA_023387585.1 Pseudomonadota bacterium | reverse complement strand
TCAGGCAGATCGTGCCAGTGGGCGCCCGAGCGCAGCACCCACAGCACACCGTTGACGAAAGTGAGATTGTCCGTGCCCGAACGGCCCGGGTCGCCAGGCTTGCCGAGCAACAAATCCTCGATCCGGCACCATTGCTCAGCGCTCAGTTCGTACCGCTTCGGCTTCGACATAACACGGCTCCAGATCACAAAATCTGGAAACCCATGAATCACACATCAAGCCAAAACTGAATCCTGAATGTCGATTCAGCCTAGAGCGTCAGACATTCTGACTGAATAGGAGAGGGTTCCTGAACGAGCGTTTTCGTGATTCGCTTCGGTTGGAGGTGATTTGCGATGACGAGATCCTATTCGCTTGAACTTCGCGAGCGGGTTGTGCGGTTTGTCGAGGGTGGCGGATCGCGTCATGCGGCTGCTGCGCATTTCGACGTGTCGATGTCCTTCGTGGTGAAGCTGATGGCGGCGTTGCGCACGACTGGCAGTCTGAAGGCGAAGCCGGAAGGTGGCTGGCGCTATTCTAAGCTCGATCCGCATCGGGATTTCCTGATACGCCGGGTGGCGAAGAAGGACGACATCACCATGCCGGAGCTGGCGGCCGAACTGGCTTCGCGCGGTACGGTGGTGGCCCCGACCTCGATCTCGCGCTGGCGATCCGTAGCGGCTATCGCTTCAAAAAAACGCTGCTGGCGAGCGAGCAGGATCGGCCGGACGTGGCAGCCGCACGCCAGGCATGGATGGGCAGCAGCCAAGAATGCGGCTTGAGCCGCATCGGCTCGTCTTTCTCGATGAGACCGGCACCAACACGAAGATGACCCGCCGCTACGGCCGATGCCCGAAAGGCCAGAGGCTGCGCTCCAAAGCACCGTTTGGGCATTGGAAGACCCAGACCTTCATCGCCGGGCTGAGATGCTTCGGCCTGACCGCACCTTTCGTGGTGGACAGGCCCATGAACCGGCGCATCTTCGAGACCTATGTCGAGACCCAGCTCGCGCCGAGCTGTCGGCCGGCGACGTTGTCATCCTCGACAATCTGGCTGCCGACAAGAGCCCAAGGGCCGAGGCTGCGATCAGGGCGCGCGGGGCCTGGATGCTGTTCCTGCCGCCATACAGTCCCGACCTCAATCCGATCGAGAACGCCTTCGCCAAACTCAAGGCACATCTGAGAGCTCGAGCCATCCGAACCATCGACGCCCTATGGCAGGCAATCGGAGACATCTGCACTCTCTACTCATCCACAGAATGCAAGAACTACTTCAAAGCTGCTGGATAAGTCTGAATGCACGTTGCTCTAATAGGCACGCTTACCGGAAGCGGAGGTTGCCGTTCCGGAAATCCGCTGCACTACTCGGGGCGCCCGATCGTGCAGGAACCGGCTCACAGGCTGGGTTCCTGCCCTTATGATCTTGATTCCGTCAATGCCAAGCCGTTGCGTTCGCTCTGACCAGCGGATCATAGTCAATGCCAGAGAGACAAGCAGGACACCACAACCGATCTAGCAGCGGTCTCCTAGTCTGGGCTTCAGGCGGCTACAAGGCCTGCATGAGTTCCGATGCGTTCTTCGGTCGTTGCATCAAAAAGGTGGATGGCCTCTGCATCGGGCAGCAGGTGAAGGGTATCGCCTGCGGCGACGCGGACCCGTTCGCGGAACAGGCCGACTACCTCTTGCCCAGCAAGACGCATGTTCACAAGGGTTTCTGATCCTGTGGGCTCCACCGTTACGACCTTGGCAGCGATGCCATTCGGACCCAGTCGGAAGTGCTCGGGCCTGATGCCAACGATCAGCGAGCGTCCATCGAGGCCTGAAACGGCAGCGGTCGGCAGAAGGAGTTCGCCGCCAGGTGTTTTCAGTACCTGGCCGCTTATGGTGCCTTTGATCATGTTCATCGCCGGCGATCCGATGAAGCCGGCAACGAAGGTGTTGGCGGGTTCGTCGTACAGTTCGAGCGGCGTGCCGATCTGCTCGATGTGGCCGTCATGCATCACGACGATGCGGTCGGCCAGGGTCATGGCCTCGATCTGGTCGTGCGTGACGTAGATCGTGGTGGTTCCGAGCCGCTGATGCAGCGCCTTGATCTCCGACCGCATCTGCACGCGCAGCTTGGCGTCGAGATTGGAGAGGGGCTCATCGAACAGGAAGACCTGCGGATCGCGTACGATGGCGCGGCCCATGGCGACGCGCTGGCGCTGACCACCCGAGAGTTGGCGCGGGAAGCGGTCCAGATAGGGATCGAGTCCAAGAATGCGGGCCGCATCGCCGACGCGCTGCGCTATCTCCGATTTTGGCGCACCGGCCAAGCGCAACGAGAAGCCCATGTTCTGCGCCACGGTCATGTGTGGGTAAAGTGCGTAGTTCTGAAATACCATGGCGATGTCGCGTTCCTTGGGCGGCAGGTCGTTGACCACGCGGTTGGCGACCAGAACCGTTCCCCCCGAGATTTCCTCGAGCCCGGCGATCATGCGCAGCAGAGTGGATTTCCCGCATCCGGAAGGGCCGACGAGCACGACGAATTCCCCGTCGGCAATGTCGATCGACACCCCGTGAAGCACCTCGAGCGAACCGTAGCTCTTGCGCGCAGTCTTGATTGCGACCGATCCCATGGCATCAGCTCCTTTCACGCGCGCCGATGGCGCGGCTGACCAGCATTCCGAGCTTCGAGGTATCGGACACGAGCCGACCTGCAACGACATCCTGCTCCGTTATGCGCGCCATAACGATCTCGCTTGGATCGTCGCGGCCATAGTCGTGGATCACGCAGATCGTGCCGTCCTCGAACTGGCTGATATCAGGGTAGGAGCATGCCTTTTCCTCGCGCGGCTCTAGAACTAGGCCACCGGAGAACGTGGCGCCGTCGTCGTCCGACAGATACGCCGTCAACTTGATGCGTTTGTCCGTGACCTCGTCGATCCTCGTGCCGTGCTTGACCAGCAACAGGCGTCCGGACTTCAGGCGGCGCATGGCATGGCGCGAATTGATGTGCCGGATGTAGCTCAGGGCTGGCTCGCTCCAGCTTGCCCCGCGATCGTGCGACACGCTTTCCCACAGGCCGCCCATAGCCGACCGGCAGGTCATCCACACGCTGCCGTCCCGGCGCTCGATGAGGACGGCCTCGTCGAACTGCGGGTTTGGGATCAGGACGCCGCCACGGCGTTCCCACGTCTCGCCCTGGTCGTTCGAGACGAACACGTTCGACATCCGGAAAGGGTCGAGGTCGGTATGCGGCTGCGGGTCGCGGTCGAGAATCTGCGGCTTGATCTTCGTGCGGTCCCATAGCGAGACCGGCAGGAGCCAGTCGCCGGAGGAATGGACGATCGGCTTGTTCAGGGTCATGCCATAGCCGATATGGGCCGGCTCGGACCACACCGGGTCAACCGCATCGGGGTTGTCGCAGCGGATGTACCAGTTGCCGCTGCGGCCATCGAACTGCTCGAAGCCCTGGTCGAAGAACAGCCACAACCGACCGAGCGGGTCGCGCCACAGATTGCCGACGATGATGCTGACCTTGAGACCGGAAGGATGGTCCATGGGGTCGATCACCAGCCGGGGCTGGGACCAGGTCTCGCCGCGATCGTCGCTGCTGGCCACGACGAAATAGGCGTTGGGGTCGTCACCGCCGGAAACCCAGGCCGCCCACAGGCGACCGCCTGGCGTGGTTTCGGCACCGATGACCATGTTGTAGTTGCGCCATCTGTCCAGATAGACCGAGCCGGGCCGCGTGTTGACCGGCGGCGGGCGCAGCATGGCGTCGAAGTCGATACTCACTTCATGTCCTCTTCGAATTACTTCTCGGCGCCACCGGTGAGCCCGGAGATGAACTGCTCCTGGGCAAGCAGGTAGGCGATGATGACGGGGGTGGTTGCCAGCGTCGCGGCAGCAAACAGCTGGTTGTAGAAGGTGGTCGAGTCGCGACCGAACAGGTTGTAGATGCCGACGCTGACGAGCGTCGTCTCGGGCGAGTTGGCGATCACCATCGGCACGAGGAACTCGGCCCAGGTCGTGATGAAGGTGAGGCAAGCTGCGGCGCCGAGGCCGGGCAGGCTGACGGGCAGGATGACCATCCAGAGAACCTTCAGCCGCGACGCGCCGTCGATGATCGCCGCCTCGTCCAGGCTGCGCGGAATGGCGTCGAACGTGCCCTTCAATATCCACAGCGCGAACGGGATGCTTGTCGCCGTGAAGATGACGATCATGCCGACATGGGTGTTCAGCAGGTTCAACTGGTTCATCATCAGATAGTAGGGGATGATGGTCACGCTGGCCGGAATGAGCTGGCAGACGAGCAGGGCGACCAGGATGATGTTCTTGTAGCGAAAATCCCAGCGCGAGAAACCGTAGGCGGCGACCGAGGCGAACATCAGGACCAGTATGGTGGTCGCGGTCGTCACGATCATCGAGTTCAAGAGGAAGTCCGGAATCCGCGTGCGTCGCAGGACTTCTAGGTAGCCGTCGAGGCTGAACTGCTGCGGTATCAGGGTTGGGGGATAGGCGAAGATCTCGGCCTGCGGCTTGAACGAGCCGAAGAAAGCCCAGGACAGCGGCAACATCACCACGATCACGATCAATGCATAGAGCGAAAGCCCGACGAACTGCTCGATGGGCCGGCGGCGAATTGCGGGCGCGACGTTCAATGCTTTGTCCTCAGCAGGTTGATGTAGATGACGGTGAAGACGAGGTTCAGGATCAACATGAAGGCGGCGATGGTGGCGCCGAAGCCGGCGTCCATTTGCAAAAAGCCCTGGGTGTAGAGCGTCACGGCTAGCACTTCGGTCTGGTGCGAGGGGCCGCCGCCGGTCAGGCCGAACGGAATATCGAGATGGTTGAGATTGCCCGAGGTGATCCAGATCAGGTTGATCAGAAGGATCGGTTTCATGAGGGGGATGGTGACGAAGCGGAACGCCTGGCTTCGGGTGGCCCCGTCGATGCGCGCCGCTTCATAGACGTCGCGCGGGATTGTCTGCAGGCCGCCGAGCAGGATGATGATGGTCAGCGGCAGGCCGCGCCAGACCAGCGCGCCGATCATGATGGCAAGTGCCATCGGCCGATCCGATAGCCAGATCTGCGAGTCGAAACCGAAGTTGGCCATGATGGCATTGGCGATGCCGAGGCGGCTGCCGTTGAAGATCTGCTGGAAGAGGAGCGCGATGACGATGCCCGGGACCACCCAGGGCAGGATGGCTATCGAGCGCACGATGCGCCGGAAGGGCAGCATCTGGTTCAAGACGAGCGCGACGGCAAAGCCTAGGCTGATCTGGATTGCCGAAACGGTCAGCACGAAGATGGCCGTGTTGCCCAGCACCATGGGCAGGTGCCGCCACTGAAACAGCCGTGCGTAGTTCTCGAAGCCGACGAACCGCCAGCCGACATAGCCGAAATTGAGGTTCGTGAAGCTGATGACGACGCTGTAAATCGCCGGATAGAGCGTGAACGACAGCACGTAGACGATGGTCGGCACGATGAAGAGCAGGTAGGGCCGGCGGCGGATCGGCCCGAGCAGCCGGTTCAAAAGCGAGACGTCGCGCGGCCTGTTCTCCGCTGCGGTGTCGGTCAGGTCAGTGCGGGTGTCCGTCATTACTCTCTCCGTCGTGGCCGGGGCCGTGGTCCCAGCCATTGGCGGTTGTTCGGGATGATGCCGTCAGTGGCTATTCGGCGAGCCGCTCATAGGCAGCCATCACTTCCTCGCCGGCACGATCGACAGCTTCAGCCGGGGTGATGTTGCCCGCGATAACTTCGGCCATCTGGCCGGTGAGGGCATCCTTGATCGCCGGGTAGATCGGGAAGATCGAGCGCTCCTGCAGCCTTGGATCGTTCTGGATCTGATAGAGCTGCTGGAAGAGCGGATCGTCGGCGAAGGCCGGTGTGTTTTCCCAGATCGAGCGCCGCACGGGCAGGTGACCCTGAACCGCATTCAATTCGCTCAAAATTTCGGGACTGAGCATGAAGCGGATGAAGCGCGAGGCAGCCTCGGCGCGAACTGGGTCTTCGGTGAAGATGGTGTAGCCCCAGGCTGCCAGCAGCGGCACCGGCACTGCGCCGTCGGGCAATGGCACGGCCGTCGCGCCGAGGTCGCCGCGGATCGGCGGCACATCGAAATAGAACTGGTTGATGAACGAGGACGAGGAGCCGATCGTGATGGTTTCGCCCGAGTAGAAGAACGGGCGGGTCGCTGTCTCGTCCATGCCGCCGACATTGGCAGGCATCAGGCCCTCTTCGACGAGTTGGCGCCACATGCCGTAGACGCGCTCGACGATGGCGCGGTTGGGCTCTTCGAAGAAGTTCGGGCGTCCCGTCTCGTCGTGGATCTGTCCGCCGAGGCCGAGGATCTGGGGGAACATGTAGAGCATGGTCAGCTCCGACAGGTTCGCCGGCAGCATCACGGCGTAGGAATATCCTGCTTCGCGCGCTTCCCTGCCGAAGGCGATGAACTCGTCCCAGTCGGTGGGCGGGGCGTCGTAGCCGAGCGCCTCGACTTCGCTCGGCCGGTAAAAGATGCCGCGCCAGGAGTTGTAGATGTAGATCGAGCGCAGGGCGCCGTCATGCGTCGTCGCTTCGATAACGCCAGGGAGAAAATCTGCGCGGTCTTCCTCGGTGAGAATATGGTCCATGGGCTGCAGGTAGCCAGAGGCATGCAGACGCGGAATCCAGAAGGTGTCCATGATGCCGACATCCGGAAGGCGACCGGCGGTGCCGCGGGTCAGGATGTCCTGCAAGGCTTCGGTGTTGCCCGCATGCGGTTCGAGCCGCAGCTGAATGTCGGGGTTTTCGGCTTCAAAACGGTCCCATGCCTGCTGGTAGGCTTCGGCCACCGCCGGATTGCCGGCCTCCGGCGTGAATCCGGTTCCAGCAAGGACACCAAGCTCGATGACGTCCTGCGCCAGGGCAGTCGAGGCCAGCGTCAAACCGACCAGCAAGGCAAGCCCGCCTATCGAAGGTGCGTTGTGCAAAGCCACGCTGCGCGCAGCCTGGCTCGAATTGCGTTCAGTCACGATATCCTCCCAATGAGATGACGGTGGCTTCAGCTGCCCATGCGCTCGTAGACGCTCATCGCTTCCTCGGCGGCCCGGTCCACGGCTTCTGCCGGTGTGATGTTTCCGGCGATCACGTCGGCCATCTGGTTGGTGATGGCGTCCTTGATGGCGGGGTAGATCGGGAACGTGGAACGCTCCTGGATGCGCGGATCGTTCATAATCGTGTAGAGGCGCTGCATCAGTTCGCTGTCAGCGAAGTTCGGATTGTTTTCCCAGATGGACGTGCGCATCGGCAGGTGGCCCTGCGCGGCGTTGAGTTCGCCCAGAACTTCGGGGCTGAGCATGTGACGGATAAAGCGGGACGCTGCGTCGGTCTTGGCCGGGTCTTCGGTAAAGATCACATAGGACCAGGAGGCGAGCAGGGGAATCGGGGCCAAGCCTTCTGGCATCGGCATGGCACTGACGTTCAGGTCACCTTCAAGCGGGGGCATGTCGGTGTACATCTGGCGGATCGACGAGGTCGAATGGCCGAGCAACACCGTTTCGCCCGAGTAGAAGAACGGCCGGATCGCTGCCTCGTCCATCGAACCGACCTGGGCGGGCATAAGCCCGTCTTCGACCAACTGGCGCCACATGCCGTAGACCTGCTCGAGCAGCTCGCGGTTGCCGGGCTCCTGGAAGTTAGGGCGTCCCTGGTCGTCATGGATGGTGCCGCCGAGGCCTAGATACTGCGTGTACAAGTATTGCATGGTCAGCTCGGACGCGCCGAGGGCGGGGAGCATGACCGCATTCTCATGGCCGGCCGCAAGCGCCGCACGCCCGAATTCAAGGAACGCATTCCATTCTGTCGGCGGGGCGTCGTAGCCAAGGGCATTGACGACGCTGGGCCGATAGAACAGGCCACGCCAGGGGTTGTACATGTAGATGGCGCGCAGATGCCCGTCATAGGTCGTCGCTTCGAGCACGCCGGGAATGAAGTCCGCTTCGTCCTCTTCGCTCAGCACGTCATCGAGGGGCTGCAAGTACCCGTCCGCATGCAGACGCGACACCCAGAACGTGTCCATGACACCCATGTCGCTCAGACGTCCGGCATTGCCGCGCGTGAGCACGTCCTGCAGGGCTTCGGTGCTACCGGAGTGCGGTTCTTCACGCAGGCGGACATCGGGGTTGGCAGCAAGGAATTCATCCCAGGCCCTGCGATATGCATCCGCCACATCGGGATTGCCCGCCGAGGGTGAGAAATTCGGGTGACTCATCACGGTCAGTTCGACCACGTCCTGAGCGGACGCGGGAACCAAGGCCGATGCTGTGAGCATTGCGGCTGCGACGAGGCCGATGGCATGGCGACGTTGCAACATTAGGGTACAGCTATTCACGTGCATTCAATCCTCCCATTGGTTTCAAGGCGCGGTTCGTTATGCCGACAGCGCCGGTAGACAGACCTCAGGCCCTCCTTGCGGCCTGTTCAGGCGACCGGCGCTTGTCGAGACAATCCGCCGTTTCAAGGTATTGGGCCCACGCAGCCTCAAGGCCCACCGAGCGTGGGGCGGGCAGAAAGCGCCGACCTTCGCGCACCAGGGCGCGTGATCCCGCTGCCGTGTCGCGATAGGCGCCGACGGCAACCGCGCCGATGATGGCCAGACCGAGCGAAGTCAGCTCGGTATCCTCCAGGACCACCAGCGGACGACCGAGGATGTCGGCCTTGATCTGCGAGAGGGTTGCGCTTTTGGCGAGACCGCCTGCGAGCCGAACCGTATCGACGCGTGCGCCGCAGCTCTCGATGGTCTCGACGATATGGCGCAGCGAGAAGGCCAGGCCTTCGAACACGGAGCGGGCCAGGGCGGCACGTCCAGTGCCGAGGCCAAGGCCATGGATGGCACCGCGCAAGGCTGGTTGCCATAACGGAGCCCTTGCGCCGGAATGGTACGGGACCAGCACGGCACCTTCCGCTCCCGGCGCTGATTCTTCCGCCAGCGCGGCGAGATCGGCATGGCTGACGCCAAGCAATTCGCGGGCCCACTCGACGATGGAGCCGGCCGCCGCAGTGGAGCCACGCACCAGATGCGCCGATCCGAGGGGAAGACTGTAGATGCGACGTTGGGGATCGATCACCGGCTTGGCCGAGACGACGCCGAAGGACGTGACAGTTCCCGAGATGTCCAGCGCTTCGCCAGGACTTGCGATGCCGCTGGCGATATAGGCGACCTTGCTGTCGAAGGGCGCAGAAATGACCGGGATCGGTGGCCAGCCCAGACTTTGGCACAGCGAATCCTGCAAGGCGCCGATGGTCTCGCCGGTCGGCACGACATCGCCGAACAGGGTGGAGGCGATGCCGAGGTTTTCGGTCTTGCCGTAGAGCCGGATTGCGCTGACGGCGTTGAGCGTTGTGCGTCCGGTGAGTTGATAGTTTAGGAAGGCCGTCGCATCGAGCAGACTGCGGGTCCGCGCGAAGATCTCGGGGGCTTCACGACGCAGGCGTAGAGCCTGCGGAATGGGATCGGCGACAACAGGCCGGGGCAGGCCGGGCGGGTTGGTTGCAAGGCTTTCGACGGCGGAAAGGTCATCGAGCGCGCGCGCATCGTTGTACATGACCGCCGGGCCGATGGCGGCACCGTTCTGGTCCAGCGGGACAAAGCCCGCGAGGGGTCCGCAGGCAACGATCGCTGCCGGTGCCGGAACAGCCTTGGCGGCAGCCCTGAGCCCTTCTTCGAGCAAAACCTGCCACTGCGCGGGATACTGCTCCTGAATGATGCCTTTTGTGCGTGTCGCAACCGGGCGCTGCCAGGAGAACAGCATGTCACCTGCCGCCGTGCGTACCCCGACGCGGAGGCTCTGCGTGCCCAGATCGATCGTGACGATGGCTGGCCCGCCGCTCATTGAGCCGCCCTCCTGCTGTCGTCTGCCCCAGGCTCCTCGATCAAGGATCGAAGGTTGGCGGCGTTGCGACGCATACCCGAGCCGATCAGCCCGCGGTCCGAACCGAGCGCGATGAATGTGTAGCCGAGTTCGTAATAGTCGCGTGCCTGTTCCAGGTTGCGCACCAGAACGCCGAGCGTCTTGCCGTGTTGGCGTGCAGCTTCGGCAACCGTGATCACTGCCTTGCGAAACTCGCCGCGCGGGCGCTCGGCCTCGGTGCCAAGATCGATGCTGAGATCGAGCGGGCCGATGAAGAGGATATCAACCCCATCGACGGCAGCGATGGCGGAGGCGTTGTCGACGCCTCGCTGGGATTCGATCTGCACCGCGACGACGATGTTGTTGTTCACTTCGCGGACATACTGTTCGTAGTCTGGCCCGTATCCGGAGGCCCGTGTCGTCTGGGCAGCGCCGCGGACGCCGAGCGGCGGAATGCGGGCCAGACTAACGACTTCGGCCGCTTCTTCGGCTGTAGCGATATTGGGAATCATCAACCCCTGCGGGCCAAGGTCGAGGATGTGCTTGAAGGTGCGTCCGTCGATGCCCGGCACGCGAACGAGGCTGCCAATATCGAAGCGACCGACGGCCTGCAGTTGGTGGAGCAATGTCTGGTAGTCGGGCACGCCATGTTCGAGATCGAACAGCAACCAGTCAAACCCTGCCGAGCCCGCCATTTCGGCCGCAACCGGAGAGCCAAGGCTAAGCCAGGCTCCACGCAGCAGCGTGTTGCCGGCAAGTTTCGGGCGCAGCCAGTTCACGGCGCAACCTCTGGAACGGCACCGATTAAGGAGCTGATGAACCCGTCGGCCTGCCGGTACGCCATGTTTCGCATTCGCGCCCCTCCCCTTCTTGATTTTCGATTTAGGGCAAGTGCTTTTCACATGCAAGGCATTTCTGTTCGTTTTCGAACATTTGAGGCGTGTCGATGGTGACCTCGTCGTCAAACGCGGGCGTATGGCTGTACTTGTGTTCGTTTCTGTTGCATTTCGTCGCCATAACGAACGCAGGCGAATCGTTTCCTGCCAACAAGGAATCGGCGATGGACGCCCTCAACCCGCGCCAACAGCAGGTCTTACAGCTCGCGCGCGAGCATGGTTATGTGACTGTCGAGGATCTCGCAGATCGATTGGCGGTCACGCATCAGACCATTCGGCGCGACATCAACTTCCTCTGCGATCAGGGCATCCTGGCGCGCTTTCATGGCGGCGCTGCGTGGCGGTCTTCAGTGGCCAATGTGCCCTACGAGGCGCGGCGCGATTCATTGACCCAGGAGAAGCAGGCGATCGCGCGGGCGGTTGCCGCGGAGATTCCCGACAACTCGTCGGTCTTCATCGATATCGGGACCACTGCCGAAGCCGTGGCTGTTCATCTTGCCTCGAGCAAGGGGCTACGTGTCGTCACCAACAATATCAACGTCGTGAATCTGCTCGCCAAGAACGAGACCGTTGAGATGGTCATCTGCGGAGGGGTTGTACGCAGCCGGGACCTTGCCATATGGGGTCCGACTGCGACGGAGTTTATAACGCGCTTCCAGTTCGACTACGCCATCCTCGGTGTCGTGGGAATTTCCCAAGATGGCAGCATCCTAGATTTTTCGGTCGATGAAGAGCCGTTGACGCAGGCAATCATAAAGAGCGGACGCCATGTCTACGTCGTGGCCGACCACACCAAGTTCGGACGGCACGCGATGGTCAAGGTGGCACACCTTTCACAGATAAGCGCAGTATTTACCGATGCCGCGCCTTCCCCCCAGTGGCTAGAGCTAATGGAAAATCTAGGGGTGCGTACAGTAGTTTCTGGCTAGGCTGCACTTCGACGGCAATGCGCTCCATCTGCCCCGCGAGAGGGCGGGCCCGCACAAACTACCAGCGCGGAACGCGCCTTTCGTAGGTGGGATCGAACTGCTTCATATAGGCGGTGTCGTCGCGCTCGGCCACGCCGCAATCGCGGTAGTTCGCAGCCAGCGCTGCAAGTCGGTCGGAGTCGGTCGTGACCTGAGCCCCAAGTTCCCTCCGGTTTTGAGGAGAGTCCTTGGGTTGATGTCTGGCCTTATGCGGCCTGCTTTTCCAGTGCCAGTTTGGTGGCGAACTCGGTGGGCGTGAGATTGCCCAGCGAGG
>JAEWHZ010000037.1 GCA_023387585.1 Pseudomonadota bacterium | reverse complement strand
ATGCCGATATCGACGGAAAATTGCGCGCAACGCTCGATTTGTTATGGCTGTCCGGCTGGGCGCCCCATGAAAGCCAGCAAAAGCCGCTCAAGCCCGGCAGCGCCAGGATCAGCCTGGCGCAGGCGCTGAATCCGAAGGGTTAGAGCGCCACACCTCTTTGTTGCCGGTCCGATGCTTCAATTGTTCATCGAGTTGGCCGCGCCGGCGATGACGTCGCCCGGCCCGCCGGTTCCGATCGAGAAGATGGCGAGCACGTTATCGCCGAGAATGGCGAAGGTAGTAGCGAGCGTGACGGCGATGATGGTACCGATCAGCGCGTATTCGATCGCTGTGGCGGCGGACTGGTCGAAGAAAAACCGTCTCAGCATCGTCGCCCGGTCTCCCGCTGCTACAGCAGATCGCACAGGGGCGCGATCAACGGCTCGTCGGCCGGCGGCATGGCGAAGTCGCGCAGTTTCTGCGGCCGGACCCATCTGAGCGCGGAATGCTCGCGCGCCACGGGCAGGCCCTGCCACTTCCGACACACGTAAAGTGGCATCAGAAGGTGAAAACTATCGTAAGAATGGCTGGCGAATGTCAGCGGGGCGAGGCAGGCCGTTTTGGTCGAAACGCCAAGCTCCTCCTCGAGCTCGCGCACCAATGCATCCTCCGGAGTCTCGCCCGGCTCGATCTTGCCGCCGGGAAACTCCCACAGTCCGGCAAGCTGCTTGCCCTCGGGGCGCTGGGCGATCAGCACGCGCCGGTCGGCATCGACCAGCGCGCAGGCGACGACCATGACGATGGGACGCTCGGCCATCAGCTGCGATAGTCGCCGTTGATGGCGATGTAGCCATGGGTGAGATCGCAGGTATAGACTTTTGCCCTGCCCTCGCCGAGCCCCAGACGCACGCCGATCTCCAGCTCGTCATTGCGCATGTAGCTGCTGGTCGCCACCTCATCGTAACCCGGCGCGCGCTCACCGGCCTCGGCCACCACCAGGTCACCGAAGCGGATCGACAGCAGGTCGCGGTCGGCAGGCTCGCCGGCCTTGCCCACCGCCATCACCACCCGGCCCCAATTGGCGTCGCCGCCGGCGATGGCGGTCTTGACCAGCGGGGAATCGGCGATGGCGCGGGCGATGCGGAAGGCGCTGTCGTCGCTGACCGCGCCCTCGACGCTCACCGTGACCTGCTTGGTGGCGCCTTCGCCGTCGCGCACGGTCTGGATGGCGAGGTCGAACAGCACGTCGTGCAGCGCCGCGCCGAAGGCTTCCGCCCTGTCGTCATCCAGTGTCTCGATCGGGGCGATGCCGGCCTTGCCGGTGGCGAAGGCCAGCAGCGTGTCGGAGGTCGAGGTGTCGCTGTCGACGGTGATGGCGTTGAAGCTGGTCTTCACATGCCGCGACAGCAGCGCCTGCAATACCGGGGGCGCGACGGGGGCATCGGTGAAGATGAAGCTGAGCATGGTCGCCATGTCCGGGGCGATCATGCCCGAGCCCTTGGCGATGCCCGAGATCGAGACGGTGGTGCCGTCGATGTCGAGCGTCGAGCCCGCCAGCTTGGGAAAGGTGTCCGTGGTCATGATGGCGCGGGCCGCGTCCATCCACGGGCCGTCGACCAGCCTTGTAGCGATGTCGCCGACCACGCCGCGGAATTTTTCGGGATCCAGCGGCTCGCCGATCACCCCGGTCGAGGCAAGGAAGATCTCCTCGGGCACGCAGCCCACGGCCTCGGCGACGAAGCCGGCGCTGATCGAGACGGTCTCGCGGCCCTTACTGCCGGTGAAGGCGTTGGCGTTGCCGGAATTGACCAGCAGCGCCCGCGCCTTCCCGCCGCCCAGAAGCTCGCGGCACCATTCGACGGGCGCGGACGGGCATTTGGAGCGGGTCAGCACGCCGGCGACCGCGGTGCCCGGATCGAAGACGGCGAGCAGCACGTCGGTGCGGTTCTTGTACTTGATCCCGGCTTCGGCGGTGGCGAAGCGCACCCCGGCGATGGGCGCGGGGCTGACATAGGCGCGGGGGGCGAGGGGGGAGACGGAATGTGCCATGAGCGGGACCCTTGCAAAGCGGCGCCGCGAGGTGTGCCCCAAACGAAAACGGGGCGCAAGGCGCCCCGTTCGAACCGGACCGCCGGGGCGGCCTATTCTGCCTGCTGGGCGGTGACGCGCGCCGCCAGGTCGGCATCGGGAATCTCGATCTCGACGCCCTCGTTCAGCGCATCGATGGCATTGGTATAGGCATCGATGAAAAGCTGCTGCTGCAGATTGGGGGCGACCTGCTCGAGCGGCGGCGGGGAGGCCGCGCGGCGATCCTCGAGCTTGATCAGGTGCCAGCCGAACTGGGACTGCACCGGGTCGGACACGTCGCCGATCTCCTCGAGCGCGAAGGCGGCCTGCTCGAAGGGCGCAACCATCATGCCGCGAGCGAAATAGCCGAGGTCGCCGCCATTGGCGGCGCTGGAATCGGACGATTTCTCGTTGGCGAGCGCGGCGAAATCGGCGCCGCCCTCGATCTCGCCCCTGATGGCCTGCGCCTCCTCCTCGGTCTCGACCAGGATGTGGCGGGCGCGAAGCTCCTCCTCGCCGGCGACCTCGGCGGCCAGCTCGTCATAGCGCGCCTGAAGGGCCTCGGGGGTGATCTCGACCGCCACCACGTCGGTGATGTACTGGCGGCGCAGGGCCTGTTCCTCGAGATATTCGACCCGCTGGCGGAACAGGCCGTCATCGGCCATGCCGCGCTCGCGGGCGGCGGCGGCCATCAGCTTGACGTCGATGAGCACGCTGACGAGGAAGGCGCGCTGGTCCTCGCGGGGGATGCGCTGGAGCTGCTCAGCCAGGTCCTCGGAGGCGAAGACGATGTCCGCTTCGGTGATCGGCTCGCCGGCGACCGTCGCGACCACGGTCTCAGGAGTCACCTCGGGTGCGGCCGTCTCTTCGGCCGGCGGGGTGGCCGCATCCTGCGCCAGGACGGCGGGGGCGGCGGCGACGCTCGCGACGACGAGGGCCAGCGCGCCCGCCAGGGGGCCGAGACGCGAGTTTGACTTCATCATAGGGGTTTCTCCCAGGCCGCATCTTGCAGCGGCGAATTGTTCCGGCCATCCGGCGTTTGCGGCGCGGACCCGAATGGCACCGCTTCCCGCGCCCCTCGCACGAGAAGCTGGCGAGAATGTGCCACGAGACCACGGGGCGGCGTCAAGCCGAAGTGAGCCTTTGCGGACGACGCCGGAAACCCGGCGCACATTGACATTCAAGGACCTCAATCTTACATGTTCGGCGCTTTTTCGCACCTGCGCGACACTCGGCCGTCGCCCGTTCCGGACACCCCTTCGAGGTCCGGTCGAGCCCCTGGACGAGGCTTGCAGCGCCCGTCGCGAACCGGCCAGTCGGCCGCCGGGCGGCAAGCGCCGCGCGACGATGAGTTTGAGAGGTTCACCATGGCTCTAGCTGCTCTCGCCCGAAAGATTTTCGGGTCGCCCTCGGATCGTGCCGTGAAGCGGTACGCGGCCCAGGTGCGCGACATCAACGCGCTGGAGCCCGAGCTGGAAAAGCTCTCCGACGAGCAGCTGCGCGCCCGCACCGCCGAGTTCCGCCAGCAGCTCGCCAACGGCGCCAAGCTCGAGGACCTGATCGTTCCGGCCTTCGCCACCGTGCGCGAGGCCGGCAAGCGCGCGCTCGGCATGCGCCATTTCGACGTGCAGCTGATCGGCGGCATGGTGCTCAACGACCGCTCCATCGCCGAGATGCGCACCGGCGAGGGCAAGACGCTGGTGGCGACGCTGCCGGTCTATCTCAACGCCCTCACCGGCGAAGGCGTGCATGTCGTCACCGTCAACGACTACCTCGCCCGGCGCGACGCCGGCTGGATGGGCCAGCTCTACACCTTCCTCGGCATGTCGGTCGGCGTCATCGTCCACGGGCTGTCGGACGAGGAGCGCAAGGTCGCCTACGACGCCGACATCACCTACGGCACCAACAACGAATACGGCTTCGATTATCTGCGCGACAATATGAAGTATTCGCGCGAGCAGATGGCGCAGCGCGGTCATGCCTACGCCATCGTCGACGAGGTCGACTCCATCCTGATCGACGAGGCGCGCACGCCGCTGATCATCTCCGGCCCCACCGAGGACCGCTCCGAGCTCTACCTGCAGATCGACGACCTGATGCCCCTCATCGACGAGGACGACTTCGAGGTCGAGGAAAAGCATCGCGCCGCGACCTTCACCGACAAGGGCATCGAAAAGCTCGAGGCGAGGCTGGGCGAGCTGGGCATGCTCAAGGGCGACTCGCTTTACGACATCGAGAACGTCAACATCGTCCACCACCTCAACTCGGCCCTGCGCGCGCACAAGCTGTTCTCGCGCGACAAGGACTATATCGTGCGCAACGACGAGGTGGTGATCATCGACGAGTTCACCGGCCGCATGATGCCGGGGCGCCGCTATTCCGAAGGCCTGCACCAGGCGCTCGAGGCCAAGGAGCGGGTGCGGATCAATCCCGAGAACCAGACGCTGGCCTCGATCACCTTCCAGAACTATTTCCGGCTCTATAAGAAGCTGGCCGGCATGACCGGCACGGCCGCGACGGAAGCCGCAGAGTTCGCCGATATCTACGGGCTCGAGGTCACCTCGATCCCGACCAACGTGCCGGTGCAGCGCGTCGACGAGGACGATTCGATCTTCCGCACCGCCGCCGAGAAGTTCGACGCCATCGCCGATCTGATCAAGGAAAGCCAGGAGCGCCAGCAGCCGGTGCTGGTCGGCACGACCTCGATCGAGAAATCCGAGATGCTGGCCGAGCTGCTCAAGAAGAAGGGCGTTCGCAACATGCAGGTGCTGAACGCGCGGCACCACGAGCAGGAAGCCTTCATCGTCGCCGATGCCGGCCTGCCGGGCGCCGTGACCATCGCCACCAACATGGCCGGACGCGGCACCGACATTCAGCTCGGCGGCAACCTCGAAATGCGCATCCAGAAGGAGGCCGACGGTCTCGAAGGCGAGGCGCGCGAGGCGAAGATCGCCGAGATCAAGGCGCAGATCGCCGCCGACAAGGCCAAGGCGCTGGCGGCCGGCGGGCTGATGGTGATCGGCACCGAGCGCCATGAGAGCCGGCGCATCGACAATCAGCTTCGCGGCCGCTCGGGCCGCCAGGGCGACCCCGGCCACTCCAAGTTCTACCTCTCGCTCCAGGACGACCTGATGCGCATCTTCCCCATGCAGGGCATGGACAGCATGCTCGGCAAGCTGGGGTTGCAGGAAGGCGAGGCCATCACCCATCCGTGGCTGACCAAAGCCATCGAGAACGCGCAGACCAAGGTCGAGGCGCGCAATTTCGACATCCGCAAGAACATCCTGAAATACGACGATGTGATGAACGATCAGCGCAAGGTGATCTTCGAGCAGCGTCTCGACTTCATGGATGCCGAGGATGTCAGCGACATCATCATCGATATGCGCCGCGAGACGGTCGAGGCCGTGGTGGCCAACGCCATCCCGCCGCGCACCTATCCCGAGCAGTGGGACGCCGAGGGCCTCACCGAAGAGGTCAGGCGCGTGTTCAACCTCGACCTGCCGATCGCCGAATGGTTTGCCGAGGAAGGCATCGACCAGGAGGTGGTGACCGAGCGCATCCAGAAGGACGCCGACGAGTCCATGGCCGCCAAGGAGGCGCGCTGGCTGGCCGATCGCGCCGAGCACGGCGACCCGGACCCGCAGATCATGCGCAAGATCGAAAAGCAGCTCCTGCTGCAATCGATCGACATGCTGTGGCGCGAGCACCTGATCACGCTCGACCACCTGTCCAAGGTCATCGGCTGGCGCGGCGTCGCCCAGCGCGATCCGCTCAACGAGTACAAGCAGGAAGCCTATGAGCTCTTCCACGGCCTGCTGACGCAGTTGCGCGAGCGCGTTACGCTGCAGCTCGCCCGTGTCGAATTGCAGTTCACCCCGCCCCCGCCGCCGATCGACCTGTCGCGCCTGAGGACGCTGCATGCCGATCCGCAGACCGGCGAGAACGAGCTCGAGCCGCAGACGGCCGCCGGCGCGGCAGCAGCCTTGGGCGGCGGCGCCGCTGCCGCCCTGGCCCCGATCGATCCGAAGCTCTTGGTCGGCATCTCGCGCAACGCGCCCTGCCCCTGCGGCTCGGGCAAGAAGTTCAAGCACTGCCACGGCGCTTTCTAGCTACCAGCTTTCCCCATCGACCCGACCGCCGGCCCGCTGCCTTGCAGCGGGCCGTTTCGATTCTGCGCGCGCCGATCACGGCATCGGGAACCAATAGCCGCACCTGCCGTTCTTACGCCCGAGGCGCGGATGTCCGCGCCACTCGGGAACTGGGCAAGATTTCAGTCAGGGAAGTGGTTGGTATGGACAAGGTCCGCATTCGCGCCGTGCCGTTCGACGCCGATCATGGTCCG
>JAEWHZ010000026.1 GCA_023387585.1 Pseudomonadota bacterium | reverse complement strand
GCTGTTCACCGAATCGCGCTCGCGCAACACGGCCGAGAATGCCGCCGAGACCGAAGCCCTGCTCGCCGGCCGCGAAGCCGCGGGCCCCTGGCTCTTGGTAACCTCAGCCTATCACATGCCGCGCTCGGTCGGCCTGTTCCGGCGCACCGGCCTCGACATCCTGCCCTGGCCGGTCGATCACCGCACGCCCGGCCGGCTCGACGCTTTCATCGACCCCTTCCAGCCGCATGCCAATGCCTTCCTTGCCGCCATGGCGCTGCGCGAATGGATCGGCCTCGCCGCCTATCGCGCCACCGGCCGCATCGACGAGGCGTTTCCCGGTCCCTAGAGCACCTGCCGCCAGATTCCCCACGAGTCATTCCCGCATGCGCGGGGATGACCCGTTGATGGTTTTGGGAATCTCTCCTGCGCAGGCGTTTCAAGCGCTGCGCACATCGGAAAAAGGCCCGGATGCCGTTTCCGGCATCCGGGCCTTTGCCGCGCGATGGGGTCCTGATCGACCGCCTGGGAAAGCGTCGCGTTTGCGCGCCGCGACCCGGCAGCCGGAGGGAGACGCTCAGGACCATCCGCTCGCGCGGGAACTCCGATGCGCCTGAGATAGGGCTGCGTCGACGCCTTTACGAGGCCGGGCCGGTGCAGGCCAGCCATGCGTCGGGGGCGGGGGCGCGTCATGCCTGCCTGCCTTCGCGAACGCCCCGGCTTTACAAGGCGCCGTTCCTTGCGTTCAATCGCGAGGTCAGAGCGTTTCTGGAGCGTTTCCAGGAAAAGTGCGAAGCGGTTTTCCGGTTCGGAAACGCGACAAATCAAGAGCTTGGATCATTTCGGCGTTTCCGCGAAATGCCGAAATGATCCAAGCCCCGTGCGCGCAGGAAGATTTCATGGATTTCACCATGCTCGGCATCGTCGATCTGATTGCGGCCGCGCTCATCGCCGGCGCGATCAGCGCCGTCCTGTCCTGGCGCTTCCCCATGGCGCCGCTGGCGGCGGCGGTCATCGCCGGCGGCGTCGCCGCCGGGCTGGTCCTCGCCATCGCGCGCCCGCTGCCCGGCCTCATCGTCGTGGTGGGTGGGCTGCTGGCGGCCGGGGCGGGGCTCTTGCATGCCCGCGCCCTGGTGCCGCGCTGGGGCCTCGTCATCCTCGAGCTGGTCATCGCCGCGGCCACCGTCACCGCCGCCGTGCCGCTGCCGCTGCTGATGAACGGGCTGCAGCTCGACCTGCCGCCGGTGGTGCAGGTCGCCATCGCTGCGCTGCTCATCGGCGCCGCGGCCATCGGCATGCGCCGCGCCGACCGCGTGCCCGGCCTTGCCGCCGCCATCGGCGCCGCCGCCGCCGCCATCGCCACCTTCCTCGCCGTGCTGGCGGGTATCGTGGATTATCCCAGCATCTGGTGGCTGGCCTCGCTCGCTCTGGTCTGCGCCTTCCTGTCCGTGGTCGGCCGCGCCCGCGCCGCCCCGCTGGGCAGCGCCGGCACCAGCTATCTCACCCTCACTGTCGGCGTGCTGCTGCTCGGCCTGCTGTCGTTGGCGATATAGAGCGTTTCCAGAAAAAGTGGCTCCCACTTTTTCGGTTCGGAAACGCGACAGATCAAAGACTGGAGCGTTTCCAGCTAGACCAGCCGCACCAGCAGCACCGCCGCCACCAGCACGATGCCTCCCGAGGCAAGCCCGGCGGCCAGCGCCAGCTGGCGGAGCCGTGCGATGCGCGCCGCATCGGCGTTCTGCCGCCGCGCCAGGCGGATCGCGGTCTGCACCTCGTCGAAAAGGTCGATATCGGTCATGGCCTCTCTCCGTGCCCGAACCCGACCCGAGAATAGGCCCCGCCCAACCGATCGCCGCCCGATTCCCGCCATCACTGTTAATTTTGCTCAAATGCCGTCGAAGCGCTCCGAGGCTCGCGCTTCTTGTATGGTAGATATTGCCCGGCTCGCGCCGCTGTGCCACAAATCCAGCCATGAGCACCGAGACAAACCCCGCCGCCCCGCATCTTCACCCCGACCGCCTGCTGCCCTCGGCCGAGCCCGATCGCGGCGTGGCGCGCGCGCTCTATGAAGAGATCGCCGATCTGCCGCTGATCTGTCCGCACGGGCATACCGATCCGGCCTGGTTCGCGCGCAATGAGCGGTTTTCCAACCCGGCGGCCCTGTTCCTCACTCCCGACCACTATGTGTTGCGCATGCTGCGCAGCCGCGGGCTGAGCTATGACGCGCTCGGCGTGCCGCGCCGCGACGGCGCCCCGGTCGCCGATGGCCGGTCCGCCTGGCGCCTGTTCGCCGCCAATTACCATTTGTTCGCCGGCACGCCCTCGAAGACCTGGATC
The DNA here is from genome assembly GCA_023387585.1 of Pseudomonadota bacterium. GTDB lineage: Bacteria > Pseudomonadota > Alphaproteobacteria > Rhizobiales > Devosiaceae > Devosia. Next base: position 1,864 of record JAEWHZ010000026.1, on the reverse strand, counting down.
GACCATTCGCTCGACTGGGCCTTCGGCATCACCGAGGAGCTGTCGGCCGAAACCGCGGATTCGATCTATGAGCGGATCGATTCGGCGCTCGCCGAGCCGGGCCTCAGGCCCCGCGCCCTGCTCGACCGGGCGAAGGTGGAAGTGATCACCACCACCGAGTTCGCCCTCGACCCGCTGGTTCACCACCAGGCCATGGAAGCCGACGGCTATCTCGGGCGCGTGCGCACCACCTACCGCCCCGACGACGTCACCGATCCCTCGCGCCCCGCTATCGTCGAGAACCTCGAAAAATTCGGCGAACTGACCGGCGAGGATGTTTCGCGCTGGGACGGGCTGATCAACGCCCACCGCGCCCGGCGCGACTATTTCCGCCGCTTCGGCGCCGTCGCCACCGATCACGGCGTGCCCAGCGCCGCCACCGCCGATCTGTCGGCGCCGGAAAAGCAGGCTTTGCTCGACAAGGTGCTGGCCGGCCGCCACACCGCCGCCGATGCCGAGCTGTTCCGCGCCCAGATGCTCACCGAGATGGCGCTGCTCTCGGTCGAGGACGGGCTGGTGATGCAGATCCATGCCGGTTCGCGCCGCAACACCGATCCGGCGCTGTTCGCCGAGCGCGGCGCCGATCTCGGTGCCGACATTCCCGGCCCCACCGACTATGTCGAGGGGCTGCGCGCCCTGCTCGCCCGCTGCGGCAACGAGCCCAATCTGCGCATCATCCTGTTCGGGCTCGACGAGACCGCCTATGCGCGCGAGATGGCGCCCATGGCCGGCTACTGGCCCAGCCTGATGATCGGCCCGCCCTGGTGGTTCCACGACAGCCCGCAGGGTATTCGGCGTTATCTCGACCAGGTGGTGGAGACGGCGGGTTTCTACAATCTCGCCGGCTTCAACGACGACACCCGCGCGCTGCTCTCGATTCCGGCGCGCCACGATGTCTGGCGGCGCGAGGTCGCGGGCTTCCTCGCCCGCTGGGTCGGCGAGCACCGGCTGAGCCGCGCCAGCGCCATCGAGATCGCCCGCCACCTCGCCTATGGCGCCGCGAAATCGGCCTATCGGCTGGATTGAACCCTCAGTGTGCTCGCCAGAGCACCAGGACCAGCAGCACCAGCCCCAGCGCCAGCACCGCGAAAGGCGCCAGCGCCAGGTTGCGCAGCCGGGTGAAAAAGCCGGCCGGCCGGTTCTCGAAACGGATATCGTCCTGCGTCGTCGTCATGGCGGCCTCCTCGTCGGGTGCCATGCCGCCAGTCTGCGCGCAGCGGGTTAGCATGGTGTTTCCGTCGAGCCCGTTCTGCGCTCAGGCTTAACCGCAGGTGCATGCGGGCCACTGCCGTCTCGAACCGATGGCCGGCTTGTGCTTTATTACTCCGATGAATCAGTCCCCGCTCGAAACCGCCATCAGCCGCTCCATGATCCGCTGGTCGCTGACCAAGTGGACCCCCGTGGCCGAATCCGAACGCAGCTGGGTGGTCCGCGTCGAGCAGAACGGGCGCAATTTCGCCGCGCTCAAGATCTTGAAGCCGCTGGCGCTCGAGGACGAGGGGCGCGGCTCCGAGCTGCTGCGCTGGTATGGCGGGGAGGGCGCCGCCACTGTGTTCGACATCCACGCCAATGTGGTGTTCATGGAATGGCTCGACGGCGGCACGCTGGCCGAGCCGGTGCGCGCCGGGCGCGACGAGGAGGCGACCATAGCCATTTCAACGCTGGTGACGCATCTGCACCGCCCGCGCGCCGAACCGGTCCCCGCGCTCACCGATCTGCGCGCCTGGTTCCAGCCCCTGTTCGACACCGACCTCAAGGCCTGGCCCTATACCGCGCGCGACCTTTATGCCCGCGCCACCGGCATCGCGCTGAAACTGTTCGACCG
>JAEWHZ010000013.1 GCA_023387585.1 Pseudomonadota bacterium | reverse complement strand
CATATCCTCGAACTTGCTGCCGGACTTGACGCGCTCCACCGCAACCATTGTCTACTTCCTAAGTCGTTTTTTGGGCATCCACCATGGATGGCCATTTCGTGGGCATGGAAGAACGGAGAAATGACGGCTGTCAAGATAAATTCCAAATATCGCTTTCTCTGCCAAATTTTAGTACCGATTAACGGAATATACGGGCAGTAAGCGCGTATGGGATTGCTAAAAGCCGTTCAAAATCCGGGATAATTCCGGCCGGGGTCCCGGCCTGTGGAAAACCGGGCCCGCTCGGCGATTTGGTGGGCTCTCGCGGGGGCGCAGCAGCGGTGAGCGCATGGAGCGGGTGTCCGGCGGAAGTCGAGTGTCGTCAAAGGCTTGCATCCGTCGGCGGCGCGGCCGAATATGGGAAAAAGAACCCGCACAGCAGCGGGCCGGCGGAACGAGAAAATGACCTCCAGCAACGCGCAGGATGAATTGGCGCCGTCCGAATCCATCCGGCCGGGCACAGGCACCTTCGCAGCCCTGCGCTATCGCAACTACCGGCTGTTCTGGGCGGGAAACGCCATCTCGTTCATCGGCGACTGGCTCGATCAGATCGCGCTCAACTGGCTGGTGATCACCACCACCAACGATCCGGTGATGCTCGGACTGGTCAATCTCGGGCGCGGGCTGCCGATCATGCTGTTCGCCCTGTTCGGCGGGGTGATCGCCGACCGGTTCGACCGGCGCAGATTGCTGATCTTCACCCAGGCGCTGGCCATGGTGGTGGCGGCCGGGCTCGCCGTGGTGGTCGCCTTCTTCGAATCGGCGATCTGGATGATCCTGATACTGGCGACGTGCCGCGGGCTGATCGTCGCCTTCAACCTGCCGGCGCGGCATGCGCTGATCTACAGCCTCGTGCCGCGCGAGGCGATGGCGAGCGCGGTGTCGCTCAACTCGGTCACCATCAACATGGCCAAGATCATCGGGCCGCTGGCCTCGGCGGCCATCATCTCGAGCCTCGGCATCACCGCCTGCTTCATCGCCAATGCGCTCAGCTTCACCGCGGTTATGGCCATGCTGCTGATGATCGACCTGCCGCGCAACACGGTGGAGCGCAAGGAGGAATCGCTGCTGGCGAGCCTTGTCGGCGGCTTCGACTATATGCGGCGCGAGCCGATGCTGCTGATGCTGGTTCTCGTCGCCCTGGTGCCGACCTTCTTCTGCCAGCCCTATATCCAGTTCCTCGCGGTATTCGCCGCGCAGGTCTTCGACACCGGCGCGGGCGGGCTGGGGTTCATGACGGCGCTGGCGGCGACGGGGTCGATCGTGGGCGGGCTGATGGCGGCCCGCATGCAGCGCGATGCGCGGCGCGGCTCGATCATGCTGGTGTTCATGGGCTTGTTCGGCGTGTTCCTGATCCTGTTCGCCATGGCACCGAACCTTTATCTCGCCCTGCCGGTGCTGTTCGCGGCCGGGGCGATGCACATCGCCTACAATTCCTCGAACAACACGATCCTGCAGCTCGCGGTGGAGGACGAATATCGCGGGCGGGTGCTGTCGAGCCTGTTCATGACGCGCGGGCTGATGCCGCTGGGCACGGCAGCCATGGCCCTGCTCGCCGCCGCCACCGGGCCGCGTTTCGCCATGGCGTCGATGGCGGCGGTGGTGGTGGTGTTCGCGCTGGTGCTGTGGTTCCGGATGCCGCGGCTGCGCAGGCTGGTGGTGTGAAGCGCTCCCTGCGGTTCGGAAACGCTCCGATCAGCCCTTTACCGCGCCGGCGGTCAGGGTCGCGACGATCATGCGCTGGAGCAGGACGAAGCAGGCGATGGCCGGCAGGATGGCGATGAGGCAGGCCGCGGCGAGCAATTGCGTGGTGCTGGCAGTGGTTGAGCCGGCATATTTGAAGATGGCCACCGAGATCGGCCATTTCGATTCCTCGGTGAGCATGAGGAACGGCACCAGGAATTGCGACCAGTTCAGGATCAGGTTGAGGATGATCGCCGAGACGATGCCGGGCAGGGCGAGCGGCAGGGTGATCTGAACGAAGGTCTTGAAGCGGCCGGCGCCGTCGATGGCGGCGGCATCCTCGAGCTCGGCCGGCACCTTGTCGAAGCTGGTCTTGAGCAGCCAGACGGTGATCGGGATGCCGATGGCGATGTAGATCAGCGCCGTGCCGAAATGAGTTTCGAGCAGGCCGAGCGCGGCCATGTAGCGATAGAGCGGGATGAGAATGACGAGGCCCGACACCATCTGCACCGCGAGGATGGCCAGCATCAGCCCGGTGCGGGCGCGGAAGTCGAAGCGCGAGAAGGCATAGGCGGCGGGCGCGGCGATGATCGCGGCGCCCACGGCGCCGGAACCGGACAGGATGAGCGCGTTCCACAGATAATTGGCGAAGCCGGTGTCGTTCCACACGCGGATGAAATTGTCGAAGGTCGGGTTCTCGGGGATGAAGCGGGCGGCGCCGAAGAAGATCTCCTGCGGGGTGCGCAGCGCCAGCGAGACGAGCCACAGGATCGGCAGGATGAAGAAGGCGGCGGCGACGAGCGCCAGCGCGTAGGTCGCAAGGTCGGCCAGCCAGGCGTGGCGCGGGCGGATCATGCGGCCTCCTCGCGACGGGGCAGGAACAGGCTGTAGACCAGCGCGAAGACGAGGCTGATCCCGAGCAGCAGGATGGCGAGGACGGCGCCGCGCGCCAGGTCGTGATTGGCGAAGACGGTGCGGTAGGTGAACAGCGCCAGCACCTCGGTGGCGCGGCCGGGGCCGCCGCCGGTGAGCGCGAGCACGGCATCGAAGGCGTTGACCATCTGGATGGTGACGAGGATGGCGGTGACCAAGAGGGCCGCGCGCATCTGCGGCAGGGTGATGTTCCAGAAGGCCGATAGAGGGCTGGCGCCGTCGACGGCGGCGGCTTCATAGAGCGCAGGGTCGATGCCCTTGCGCGCGGCATAGAGCACGATCATGGCGAAGGCGGTGCCTTGCCAGATGGTGGTGACGATCACCGAGACCATGGCCATGCTCGGGTTTGACAGCCAGGCGACGGGCGCGAGGCCGACGAGGCGCAGGGCGCTGTTGATGGCGCCGAACGGAGCCTCGGAGAACAGCATCTGCCAGATGAGCCCGTTGGCGATGCCGGGCACGACCCAGGCGGCCAGCACGATGGTCCTGAGCGTCAGCATGCCGCGTAAACGGTGGCGCTCGCCGCGCGCGACGAGAAGGGCGATGCCGAGCCCGAGCAGCACCTGGCCGGTGACGGCCGAGGCGGCGAAGACCAGGGTGTTGCGCAGGACGATGGCGAGCGCGGGATCGGTGAACACGCCGCGCAGCGCGGAGAGGCTGTAGGAGACCTCGCCGCCGAGCAGGCTGGCATCGGTGAAGGCGAGGCGCAGCGCATCGAGGATGGGCACGAGGTAGAACAGGCCGATCATGGCGATGGCCGGCGCCAGCCAGGGCGTCGGGCCGCCGATGATGCGGCGCGGCAGGGTGAGGCGCCCGGTCGAAGCGGGTGCCGCGATGGACGTTCCCTCGGCGCGCAAGTCAGTCCTGCTGCTGTTCGAAAACGCTCATGACGGCGGCATAGGCGTCGTCCATGGCTTGCTCGGGTTCCTTCGCTCCCGATAGCACGTCGCCGATGGCGATCTGGATCTGGTTCGAGATCTCGGGATAGATGGTGACGCCGGGACGGGCCACGCCGTCCTCTAGCGAGGCTACGAAGATCTCGTATTGCGGGCCGGCATAGACGTCGTAGCGCTCGTAATAGGAGGCGGAGGTCGGCAGCAGGCTCTGGAAGGCATTGCCATCGCCGGCATAGAGTTTTGCGATGCCGGCGCAGATCTCGGTCTTTTCCGGATCGTCGGAGAAATTGGCGATGGTCCAGCCGCCGGTGCCGGTCGCGCGCTGGTCGGGCGTGGGGCCAGGCAGCGGCGAGACCGCCCATTTCGTGGCTTCCTCAGCCGTCAGGGTGTTCTGGATCTGGGCATATTGCCAGTCACCGCCGATGAACATGGCGATGGTTCCGGCGGCGGCGTTGGCGAGCAGGTCCTCGTAATTGATGATGGTCGACACCCATTGCGGGGCGGCGCCGGATTCGACGAGGGAGTCGAAATATTCGAGGGCCGCGAGGAATTTCTCCCGGTTCTCGCCCTGATTGAACACCGGTACGCCTTCGGCGTCGACCAGCTCGCCGCCCTGGGCCCAGAAATTGGGCAGCCAGTCGAAGGCGGTGCCTTCGGTGCGGCCGCCATTGAACAAGATGCCCTCGACGCCGGATTCACGGGCGGCGAGCGCTGCGGCCTCGACCTCCGCCCAGCTCTGCGGCGCCTCGGGGACGAGATCGGTGTTGCGATAAAGGACGTGGAGGCTTGTGAACCACCACCAGGCGAGCACGTTGCCGTCCTCGTCGGTGATGCCCTCGCGCACGAAGGGGAACAGGTCGGCGATCTCCTCCTCGGTGAAATGCGCGTTCATCGGGCGCAGCACGCCGGCCTGCTTGAAGGTTGCGAGCTGGTAGGAATCCACCATGGCGCAATCGGGGCCGCGCCCGGCCAGGGCCTGTTCGAGGATGCGGGCCTGTTCCTGGGCGCTGTCGCCGGTCTGGAGCTGGGTGTCGATGCGCCAGCCGGGATGCTGCTCGATGAAATCGGTGAACAGCTCGGCAAAGCCCTGCGCGGTGACCGGGTCGGCGGAATAAAGATCATAGGAAGTCAGCCGGAAGGTCAGCGCGTTGGGCGCATCTTCGGGGCCGACGCGGTCGCGCGTGACCAGCGTGTCCTGGCCGCTGGCGGGCAGGGTGGCGAGGCACAATAGGGCGAGGGAGGCGAGGCGCTGGGCGGTGCAGGCGGGCATGTCGACAGTCTCCTCCTGGGTCGGTTCGGTCTGCCCCCGTTTCGGTCCTCAGCGGGCCGACCGATCCCGGCGGCATCGCAGCGGTAACGCGCCGCGGGGCCGGAACGATCAATCCTCTCGCCACAAAATCGTCACGGGCCGATTCGGCCCGCGATCGGGGTCAGGCGGTGACGCGGTAGATGCGCTCGGCGTTGCGGTAGAACAGGCGGGCCTGCTCGTCCTCGCTGGCGCCGGAGACGATCTGCCGGCTGGCCTCGACCCAGCGGGTGAGGTTGGCGGTCTTGGTGCAGACCGGATGGTCGGAGCCCCAGACGACGCGGTCCCAGCCGAAGGCTTCGATGACCGGCTCGGCGAAGGCGGCGAGGTCGGGGACGGTCCAGTCGGGCTTGGCATAGGCGACGATGCCGGAGATCTTGGCGTTGACGTTGGGCCGGCGCGCCAGCTCGACGATGCGGCTGCGCCAGGGTTCGAGGGCGCCGGCGGCGACGTCGGGCACGCCGCAATGGTCGAGGATGAATGTGACGTCGGGGGCCGAATCGGCAAGCGCGGCAGCGAGTTCGAGCTGGTCGGCGCGCATGCAGATGTCGAAATTCAGGTTGCGCGCGGCGAGGTGGCGGATGTTTTCGCGGAACAACGGCGTGGTCGAGAGCTCGTCGTCGACGACGTGGAGGATGCGGCGCAGGCCGCGCACGCCTTCGGGCAGGGTGTCGAGATAGGCGGAAAAGCCTTCATTTTCAGGCCGGGCGGCGGCAATCGCGCCGCGGATGAACGGCGAAAGCGAGAGCATGAACGGCGCTTCGGCCGGAATATCGGCTTCGGCGACGTCGACCTCCATATGCAGCGCGCCGACGATGCCGAGCGGCTCTGCTTCGGCGCGATAGGCGTCGAGCGTCCACTGCTTGTCGAGCGCTTCGTCGCCTGCAAGCCAGGGATACGTAAGTCGATCTTGGTAGACGAGGTGAAGATGGGTATCGAGAATGCGCATGACCGGCCTGCTTGTGGAATGTTGCGGCAAAAGCGGTTCGACGATGCCGCAGTTGACGCGCGGGCAAGGAACACGCAGGTGATGTTAAACGAGTAGCACGCGCCCTGCCTGGCGCGAAGGGGACAATATGACTGATCTGAGCGGCAAGACCTGCCTGATAACGGCTGCGGCACAGGGAATCGGGCGTGCTTCGGCGCTGGCCTTCGCGCGGGCCGGTGGGCGGGTGATCGCCACCGACGTGAACATGGAAAAGCTGGTCGAGCTCGAGGGCACGGACGGCATCGAGATCGCGCGGCTCGACGTGCTGGACGCGGCGGCGGTGACGCGGTTCGTCGAAGAGGCCGGGCGCATCGACGTGCTGTTCAATTGCGCCGGCGTCGTGCATTCGGGCACTATCCTCGAGGCGACCGATGCCGAGATGGATTTCGCGCTCGATCTCAACTTCCGTGCCCAGATGCGCACCATCAAGGCGGTGCTGCCCGGCATGCTGGAGAATGGCGACGGTACCATCATCAACATGGCGACGGTCGCTTCCTCGGTGAAGGGCGTTCTCAACCGCTTCGCCTATTCGGCCAGCAAGGCGGCGGTGATCGGGCTGACCAAATCGGTGGCAGCCGATTTCGTCTCGCGCGGCATCCGCTGCAACGCCATCTGCCCCGGCACGGTGGACAGCCCCTCGCTGCAGCAGCGGCTGCGCGACACCGGTGATTACGAGAAGGCACGGCGCGAATTCGTCGCGCGCCAGCCGATCGGCCGCATCGGCACGCCCGAGGAGGTCGCCGAACTGGCGCTCTATCTCGCCGGCGCGACCTATACGACGGGGCATGTCCACATTATCGACGGTGGCTGGACGGCCTGACGATCCACTAGAGCATTTCCTGTTCTGATTGAATCAGAACAGGAGCTCTAAGTTGTTGATTTGTCACGTTTCCGAACCGCAAAAGTGGTATCCACTTTTGCTGGAAACGTTCTATTCCCCTGAAGCGGGGGCGCAAAGCCGGGAGGGGCTCGCAGGATGGAATATCGCACGCTGGGACGGTCGGGGCTGATGGTCTCGGCCATGACCATGGGCACCATGACCTTCGGCGGATCGGAGCGCATCGGCGCCACGGACCAGGAAGGGGCGGAGCGCCAGATCGATCTGTGCCTCGATCACGGGGTGAACCTGTTCGACACCGCCAACGCCTATAACAAGGGCGTGTCGGAGGAAATCCTGGGCGCGGCGCTGAAGGCGCCGAGCCGGCGCGAGCGGGCGCTGGTGGCGACCAAGGTGCGCTTCGCCATGGGCGAGGACGTCAATGCGCGCGGGCTGTCGCGCCACCACATCATCGCCCAGTGCGAGGCGAGCCTGAAGCGGCTCGGGCGCGACACCATCGACCTCTATCAGGTGCATGAATGGGACGGGCTCACCCCGCTGGAGGAAACGCTCGACGCGCTCGACTTCCTCGTGCGCCAGGGCAAGGTTCGCTATATCGGCTGCTCGAATTATTCGGGCTGGCACATCATGAAGGCGCTGGCGCTGTCCGATGCGGCGCTGAAGCAGCGTTTCGTGTCGCAGCAGATCCATTATTCCCTGCAATCGCGCGACGCCGAATACGAGCTGGTGCCGATCAGCCAGGATCAGGGGCTCGGCATATTGGTGTGGTCGCCGCTGGCGGGCGGGCTGCTGTCTGGCAAATACCGGCGCGACCGGCAGCCCGAGAGCGGGCGGCAGGTGGGCGGTTTCCGCGAGCCGCCGGTCTATGACTGGGACAGGGTGTGGAATATCGTCGATGCGCTGGTCGAGACCGGCGAAGCGCATGGCGTGTCGGCGGCGCAGGTGGCGCTGGCCTGGCTGATCGGCCGGCCGGGCGTGACCTCGGTGATCATCGGCGGGCGTTCGATGGCGCAGTTCGAGGACAATCTGAAGGCCGCTTCGCTGAAGCTGACCGAGGAGGAGCGGGCGCGGCTCGATGCCGTCAGCCGGCCGCCGCTGCTCTACCCTTATTGGCACCAGAGCTTTACCGCGCAGGACCGGCTCGGCCCGGTCGATCTCACTCTGCTCGCGCCCTATCTCGAGGAGTTCAAGCGTGGCTAGCTATGTCATCGAGCAGCCGCGACCGGTGGTGCTGCCGGTTTCCGGGGGCGGGCTGTTCCCGGTCCGGCGCGTCTATTGCGTCGGGCGCAACTATGCCGAGCATACCCGCGAGATGGGCCATGACGATCGCGAGCCGCCCTTCTTCTTCGGCAAGCCGGCAGACGCGCTGGTGAGCGATGGTTCCAGCGTTCCCTATCCGCCGCAGACCTCGGACCTGCACCACGAGGTGGAGCTGGTGGTGGCGATCGGACGCGGCGGCAGCGCCATTCCGGCGGACGAGGCGCTCGGGCATGTCTATGGCTATGCCGTCGGGTTCGACATGACGCGGCGCGATTTGCAGGCGGCGGCCAAGAAGGCCGGGAAGCCGTGGGAGATGGCCAAGGGGTTCGACCATTCGGCGCCGATCTCGGCGATCCGGCCGGCGGCGCAGATCGGGCATCCGGACAAGGGGGCGATCACGTTGGCGGTCAACGGCGCGGAGCGCCAGCGCGGCGATCTCGCCGACCAGGTGTGGAGCGTCGTCGAGATCATCGCCGAATTGTCGCGCTATGTGGCGCTGAAGCCGGGCGATTTGATCTTCACCGGCACGCCGGCCGGCGTCGGCGCGGTGGTGGCGGGCGATGTTCTGGAAGGCGCGATCGAAGGAATCGGCACGCTGCGCGCGACGATCGGCTGATGCCGCCGGTCTGGTCGGCGCAGCAGGAGGCCGCCCTAAAGGCGGTGTCGGACTGGCTCAAGGACAAGTCCGGGCCGCAGGTGTTCCGCCTGTTCGGCTGGGCCGGCACCGGAAAGTCGACGCTGGCGCGGCACCTGGCCGAGGGCGTAAAGACGGTTCGCTATGCCGCCTTCACCGGCAAGGCGGCGCTGGTGATGCGCAAGCGCGGCTGCAAGGGCGCGCAGACCATCCATTCGCTGATCTATGCGCTGGTGAGCGAGAAGGAGGGCGAGCCGCGCTTCGTGCTCGACCCGGAAAGCGCCGCCGCGGATGCCGACCTGATCGTGATCGACGAGGTGTCGATGGTCGACGAGCAGTTGGGCAAGAATTTGCTCAGCTTCGGGGTCAAGGTGCTGGTGCTGGGCGATCCGTTCCAGCTGCCGCCGGTGCAGGGGGCGGGGTTCTTCACCGCCGACGAGCCGGATGTGATGCTGACGGAAATCCACCGCCAGGCGGAGGACAATCCGATCATCCATCTGTCGATGCTGGTGCGCGAGGGCGGGCGGCTGCCGCGCGGCGAGTTCGGCAGCAGCCGGGTGGTGGGGCGCGACGGCATCGACACCGCCTCGGTGCTGGCGGCGGACCAGGTTCTGGTGGGGCGCAACAGGACGCGGGTGCTGTACAACGACCGGCTGCGGGCGCTCAAGAACCTGCCCGAGCACGAGCCGGTGGTCGGCGACCGGCTGGTGTGCCTGCGGAACAATCCGCGCAAGCGCCTCCTGAACGGGCAGATCTGGTTCGTCACCGAAGCCTTTTCACGCCCGGGCGGCAAGTTCCAGCTGCTGCTGGCGGCGGACGAGGGCAGGGGCGAGGCCAAGGTGATCACCCACCGCGCCTTCTTTTCCGGCGAGGAGGAGGAGATGTCCTGGGCCGAGCGGCGGGCCTATGACGAATTCACCTTCGGCTACTGCCTGACGGTGCATAAGGCGCAGGGCAGCCAGTGGGACAATGTGGTGCTGTTCGACGAGAGCGGGGTGTTTCGCGAGGAGCGGGCGCGCTGGCTCTATACCGGGATCACGCGGGCGGCGGAAACGATCACGGTGGTGCAATAAGGACGGGAGCTACGGGCGCCGGGACGTTGACAGGAAATCCCCGTCCCCTTATAGACCCGGGCAGATTTCGGGCGCTCGGCGCCCGGTTTTGTTTGAGCCGGGGTTTATTGAGATGAAGATCCGCAATTCGCTGAAGGCGTTGATGACGCGCCACCGCGCGAACAAGCTCGTCCGCCGTCGCGGTCGGGTTTACATCATCAACAAGGTGGACAAGCGCTACAAGGCCCGCCAGGGCTGAGCTTCACGTTCATCGATGAATTGAAAAGGCCCGCGCGAGCGGGCCTTTTTGTTTGTGGGTCCGGCGGATGGCTCTCGTGATAGGCCCCGGCCTGCGCCGGGGTGACAATCGGGCGGAGGCGGCCGCGAGGGGAGGCAGCCCGGCTCAGCTCGAGCCGGCGCCGTCCTGGCGCACGAAGGCGATGCGCAGCATGTTGGTGGCGCCGGGGGTGCCGAGCGGGACGCCGGCGGTGATGGCGATGCGGTCGCCGGGGCGGG
>JAEWHZ010000004.1 GCA_023387585.1 Pseudomonadota bacterium | reverse complement strand
GTGAACGCGGCGCGGCGCGAGCTCAAGGCGGCGATCCGCAAGGCCAAATCCGGCACGGCCGAACAGCAGGCCCGCCTCGCCGAAATCCTGCGCAAGGCCGCCGCCGACATCCGCGCGGCGGGCAGCGAGGACGACGAGGTGGATATCTGACCTGCCCGGGCGGGGCGGAGAGGGTCCACAAGGCCCTTCCCGCCCCGCTTCGGCTCTGGCAAAGTCCGGAGCGCAAAGAGGGAGAAATGTCCGTGCCCGAACATGTCTTCATGCCGCCGGCCGGCGTACGGGCCCGCCAGAGCGGGCCGTTCATTCCGCCGCTGCTGATCATCCCCTTCATCGTCTACAACATCGTCGCCTTCGTCTTTTTCGGCGGCGATCCGGCGGGGTGGAGCAATACGCTGTTCGCGATCCCCATGGTGTCGGGCACGCACTGGGCGGTTTCGGCGGGCGATGCGATGATCGTGTTGTCGCTGCTGCTGCTGTTCTTCGAGCTGCTCAAATCGACCCGCATCGCCACGGCCAACATTCTCGAGCACATGACCTCGATGGTGGTGTTCGTGCTGCTGCTGATCGAGTTCCTGCTGGTCGGGGCGGCGTCGAGCTCGGTGTTCTTTCTCATTCTCGTCATGGCGCTGATCGACGTGGTCGCCGGCTTCACCATGTCGATCACCAGCGCCTCGCGCGACATGAGCATGGCGCCGCATTGAGCGCCGGCCGGGTCAGACGATGACGGATTTGCGGTAGCCGGCCGGCATGCGGCGCACGGAAATCTGGGCGCCGTGCGCATAGGCGCCGAGCGCGGTGTCGACCGGGGCGCGGCGGCGGGTGCGCTGCGCCTCGAGCCGGCTGCGCGCGGCGATGAGCTGGCTGACGAAGGGCGCGGGCGCGTTGCCGCGGACCGGGCGGGGCGCGGCGACAGAGAGCGGCACCGGCAATGCCGGCGTCCTGTCCGCCCCGATCTGGTCCGTCTCCGCCTCGTGCATGGTTCCGACCCGCCCCGGCCGGCGCCGAATTGTTCGGCTCCGGTTCGGGGCACAGAGTTGCAAACCGCGCGCCGGACGTAAACGCTTTGTTAAGCTTTCACCCCGGCGTTCTGCGCATGGGGTTAACGGGGCAGCGGGCGCGCGGATGCATCAGAAATCGTCCTTGCCCTTGCGGATGGCGGCGAAGATTTCCGCCGGGTCGGCGTTTTCGAGCCCGTAATGGCGCGCGAGCTCCGGGGCGTCGGCGCGCATGAAGGGGTTGGCGCGCTTGTCCTCGCCGAGACCGAACGGGATGGTGGGCTTGCCTTCGGCGCGCAGGGCGGTGACCTCGGCGGCGCGGGTCTTGAGGGCTTCGTTGTCCGGGTCGACCGACAGGGCGAAGCGGATATTGGATTCGGTGTATTCGTGGCCGCAATAGACCAGCGTGTCGTCGGGCAGGGCGCGCAACCGCTTGACGCCTTCCCACATCGGGCCCGGCGCGCCCTCGAACATGCGCCCGACGCCGATGGAGAACAGGGCGTCGGCGCTGAACAGGTGTCCGGGCTCGCCATTCTCGCCGGCGATGTAGTAGCAGATGTGCCCCAGCGTATGGCCGGGGGTCGCGATGACATGCAGGCGCGTGGCGCCGAGCTCGACGATGTCGCCGTCCGAGACCAGCACGTCGAGGCCTTCGATCTTGTCGGCCTCCGCCCTGGGGCCGGTGACCGCGGCGCCGAAGGCGGATTTGAGCGCGGCGACGGCCTCGGTGTGGTCGGCATGGTGGTGGGTGATGAAGATGTCGGTCAGCGTCCAGCCGCGCTTTTCGAGGGCGGCGCGGATGGGGGCCTCCTCGGGGGCGTCGAGGCTGGCCGTGCGGCCGGTGGCGGTGTCGTGGATCAGATAGCCGAAATTGTCCTGGCGGGCGGGGAAGGTTTCGACGATCACGCTCATGACTTCGGGCTCCTGTGAGATTGTGCGCAAGCCATAGGCCGGACGGTGCATATGGGCAATGCGCGAAGCGGATGACAAGTTCGCCCCATATGGGGCAAAATCATCCGCATGGGACCGGACGCGGCGCAGTTGATCGGCTTTTACAAGAGCCCCCTGGGGCGCATCGCGCGGGCGCTGGTGCGCGAGCAGGTGCTGGCGCTGGCCGGGGCGCCGGCGGGCAAGCGCGTGCTGGGGCTGGGCTTCGCGACGCCCTATCTGCGCTTCGCCATGGGGGCGGCCGAGCGGCTGGTGGCGCTGATGCCGGCGCGGCAGGGAGCCTCGGCCTGGCCGCGCGAGGGGCCGTCGCGCACCGTGCTGGCCGATCCGCTCGAAATGCCGTTCACCGATGCGGCGCTCGATCTCGTCATCGGGGTGCATGCGCTGGAGCATTCGAGCGATCCGGAAGACCAGATGCGCGAATTGTGGCGTGTGGTGGCGCCGGGCGGCACGCTGATCCTCGTCGTGCCGCGCCGGCGCGGACTGTGGGCGCAGCGCGATTCGACGCCGTTCGGACAGGGGCGGCCGTTCTCGGGCAGCGAGATGGACACGCTGCTGCGCGATCATTCCTTCGAGCCGGAAGTGTGGGCCGACGCGCTGTTCGTGCCGCCCTTCGAGGCCGGGCTGGTGCTGAAATCGACGCGGCTGTTCGAGCGCGCCGGGCGGCTTGTGGCGCCGGCCATGTCGGGGGTGATCTGCGTGCGCGCCAAAAAGCTGGCCTTTCCGGCGGTGCCACGCCGGCGGCGGGCGGAGCGCTATGTGCGCGTGCCGGACCTTGCGACGCAGGCGGCGCGCTCGGGCTGAGCGGGAACCCGGCGGCCGCTGCATGCTTCATATGCATAGCCGGAGGGTTTTCATCATGGCCAAGAAGAAATGGTCGCAGGAGGTGACCGAGCACTCAGACGCGCTCGATCTCGAAGAGCATGTGTTCGAATCGGACGATCCCAGGCATATCGCCCGCTCGCTGAAGCGCTCGGCGGAGCAAAGCGAGCGGCGCAAGGCCGAGCCCTATCGCTCGGCCATGTCGATGCTGACATTTTATATCAACCGCGCCGGCAAGACCCTGCCCGAGACGCGCAAGCGCGTGCTCGAGGACGCCAAGGACGAGTTGCGGCGCCTGTTCGGGCGCGAAGACGACCGGGCATAGTTCCTTTGCCATGGGCGGGCAGTTTGCATAAGGTCCGCACGGCTTTTCCCGCCGTCAGAAGACCATCATGTCCGATCAAGAACAGCGTCCCGTGCCGCAGCCCGGCATTCTCGATATCGCCCCCTATGTGCCCGGCAAGGCCGCGCCCAAGGGCAGCGCCGCCATCAAGCTCAGCGCCAACGAATCCCCGCTCGGCGCCAGCCCGCGCGCCATCGCCGCCTTCCGCCGGGTGGCGGATACGCTCGAAATTTATCCCGAAGGCTCGTCGCGCCTGCTGCGCGAGGCGTTGGCCGAAGTGCACGGGCTCGAGGCCGAACGGATCCTGTGCGGCAACGGATCGGACGATATCCTGCACCTGCTGGCGCAGGTCTATCTTGGTGAAAACACCTCGGCGGTGATGAGCCAATACGGCTTTTCGGTCTATCCGATCGTCACGCGCGCGGCCGGGGCGGAAATCCTCGTCGCGCCGGAGACCGATTATCGCGCCGATGTCGATGCCATGCTGGGCATGGTGCGCGAGGACACGCGCATGGTGTTCCTCGCCAATCCCAACAATCCCACGGGCACCTATCTCGGGCGCGAGGAATTGCTGCGGCTGCATGCCG
>JAEWHZ010000360.1 GCA_023387585.1 Pseudomonadota bacterium | reverse complement strand
GCTCGAGCGTGCGCTGGGCCAGCGCCTCGTCCAGCACGTTGGTGCGCTGCGAGATGGCGGCATCGAGCTCGGCGGTGTGGGTGCGCAGGGTTTCGCCGATCTTGCTGTCGAGGCTGGCGAAGCTCTCCTCCAACTCGCTCTTGCGCGTCGATAGCGTCTCGTCGAGCCGCAGCGTCCGGCCCGATAGCATGTTGTCGAGCTCGATGGTGCGGTTCTCGAGGGCGTCGGCGATGGTTTGCGTGTGCCCGGCGAGGGAGTCCGAGACCTCGCGTGCGGAATCAGCCAGCTTGCCGGTCAGCTCGGCGGTGCGGGCATCGACCAGCTCGGCATAGCGGCCGGTGCCGCTTTCAAGCGTCGATTCCAGCAGGTCGGCACGGCTGGCGAAGGTTTCGTTGTGCTGGTCGAGCGTCGCCAGCAGGCGTTCGCCGCGCTCGCCGACAGTGCCGTCGAGCATGCGCAGGCGCTCGTCGATGCCGGTGGTGAGGGCGTCCAGCTTGGTGTCGAACTCGGACACGGATTCGGCGCCGGCGCTGACGATGTTGATGCGCGCCTTCTCCGAGGTTTCGTCAAGGGCACCGTTGATCTCGATCAGCGCCGATTGCAGGCGGCTCTCCAGCGAATTGAGCTGGATGTTCATGCTTTCGTCGACCTGGCGCGTCAGGGCGTTGAGCAGCACCTCGGCCTCGTGCGAGCGCGCCGAGATGTCCTCGGAGATGCGCGTGCCGATCAGGTCGAGGGCGCCGGACACTTCGTGGCCGCGCTCGCGCAGCTGTTCGAGCAGCGCCGAGCCGCCATCCGTCAACAGGTTGGACAGCGCGGTGGTGCGCTCGTCGATGGCGCCGGACAGGGCGGTGGTCTGTTCCTCGATGGCCTCCGAAAGGATGCGCGTGCGCGCATCGAGCGTGTCGGAGAAGGAGACGGTGCGCTGGTCGATGGCGTCGGACAGCCCGCTGGCGTGATGGTCGATGGCATCGGTCAGGCGGCTGGTGCGCTGGTCGAGGGCCTCCGTCAGCGCGTTCATGCGCAATTCGATCTCGGTCGACAGATCGGCGCTGCGGGCGCCGAAGTCGCGGGCCATGGCGGCCGAATTGGCCTCGAAGGCCTCGGACAGGCGGGCCGAGCCGCCTTCAACCGCCCCGAGCAAATCGCTGGTGCGGGTGTCGATCAGGCTCACGAAGCTGTCGGTGCGCTCGGAGAAGCCGGTGGTCAGCGTGTGCCCGGCCGTTTCGAGGGCGCGCGTCAGGTTGCCGCCGCTCTCTACGATGGTGCCGGCAATGCGCTGCGAGATCATGTCGAGGTCGAAGACGAGGCCGGTATGGCTCTCGGTGATCGCCTCGCGCACGCGCTCGGTATTGGCGACGACGCTTTCACGCTGGCTGGCGAGCTCGGAAATGAGCGCGCGCATGCGCGATTCATTCTCGGCATAGGTCTTTTCGAGCGCCGTGACCTCGTTGTGCAGCATCACTTCGAGTTCGCCGGCGCGGCTCAGGGCACGTTCGAGTCCGTCGCCGAGCGCGTTGACCTCGCGACGCACGGCCTGGCCGACGGTCGCGACCTTGTCCGAGGCGGTCACTTCGGGTTCGGCGAGGCGGATGGCGGCCTGGGTGATGGAAGAGGCGGCATTGCGCAGGTCCTGCGCCCGGCGTACCAGCGTGGCGACGGCGAAGAAGCCGAACACCGGCAGCACCATGATGGCGGCGAGGACGATGAAGTCGAGCGAGCCGACGAAGGCGGAAACGTTGCGGAACTCGGACCCGTAGCGGAAATAGCCGGCGGTGCCGGTCGCCACCAGCCAGGCGATCGAGACGATGGTCGCAACGACGGTCGGCATGCGGGACGCCTTGGTCTGCAGGCCGTACAGGATGCGCGAGGTGGGGAAGCGGTCGTCATTGGCGACGCTCGATGCCTGCTGGGCGATCCGGTCCGCGGCGCGGGCGCGTTCGGCGCGCCGGCGGGGCAGGGGCTCGGGCTCGTTGCGCGGTGCGGCACGCTCCTCGGCCGCCGCTTCGGGGGCGTCATCGAGGCTGAACACCGAGTCCTTGAGGGCATCCTCTACGGCCGAGAATGCCAGGGCTGCCGGATCGTTCGCGGGAGGTGTGGAGTTCTTCGCCATACTCTTTACAACTTTCGTCCCGGACGGCCGCGGCTAGACGGCCGGTGGAAGATGATACGCGGGCGAATATAGCAAGCACGCCACATCTTGAGGCATGGCGTGCCTTTTGGCTCAAATTCGATGCAAATTGGCTGCATCCCCCAAGCACCTACGCCGCCGCGCGCTGGTCCATAGCGCATTCATACA
Organism: Pseudomonadota bacterium; assembly: GCA_023387585.1. Taxonomy (GTDB): domain Bacteria; phylum Pseudomonadota; class Alphaproteobacteria; order Rhizobiales; family Devosiaceae; genus Devosia. The sequence goes on along the minus strand of JAEWHZ010000360.1, from coordinate 4,637 downwards.
TACAATTTGAGGCAAACCGAACCTTTTCTTAACGAAGGGTTAACGCTCGGCCGAGCCGGTTCATCAAGGGCCTTACTGAGGCGGAGTTGTGGCTTAAAGCTTCCTTCACGGGGGAAACCGTAATGTGGCCCTTCGCGGGCTCCGGCCCCGAAAGCGTATGGAGCGTAGCGATGGCACTTCCGGCCCGGGACAGCCAGCAGGAGAGCTGGCAGCAGCAGGAGGCGCAGGCCCGTCCGCATGCCGTCCGTCCGATCGACGTGCTGCACCTCGCCAGGCAGTGCCTCGGAGACGAGAATCTCGAACGCGAGGTGCTGGCGCTGTTCGACACCACCATCGCCACCTATCTCGCGCGCCTGCTGGCCTCGGAGACCGCGGACGACCTCGGATTCCACCTGCATGCCATCCGTTCGGCGGCAACCGGGATCGGCGCCTGGGGCGTCGTCGACCAGGCCGCCTCGGCGCAGGCGCAACTGGACGCCAACCGCCCGCTCACCACCGAGATGCTCGCCGACATCGGCCATGCGGTGGAAGAGGTGCGCGGCTATATCGCCGAGGCGCTCGCCGACTGAGGCTCGATCCGGCGTGATTTGACGCTTGCCCGCGCGCGACTTATAGAGCGCACGCCGGTTGCCGGGCAGCCAATGTGTTGCGCGCCGGCAGGCAAGTCCCTTTCCGCGAGTTCCAATCGATGAGCGCTGTCGAGGCGGGCGCACCGGCGCCCCAATCCCGCATAGATGCGTCTCTGGCCAGCCGCCAGCCCTATCGCACGCGGCGCACCTTCGCCATCATCTCGCACCCGGACGCGGGCAAGACCACGCTGACCGAACGGCTGCTTTCCGCCGCTGGCGCCATCCAGAATGCCGGGCATGTGCGCGGCAAGGCGGGCCGGCGCTCGACGCGCTCGGACTGGATGGAGATGGAGCAGCAGCGCGGCATCTCCATCGCCTCCTCGGTGATGACCTTCGATTATGAAGGGCTGACGCTCAACCTGCTCGACACGCCCGGCCACTCGGATTTCTCCGAGGACACCTATCGCGTGCTGACCGCGGTCGACGCCGCCATCATGGTGATCGACGCGGCCAAGGGCATCGAGAGCCAGACGCTCAAGCTGTTCGAGGTATGCCGGCTGCGTGACATTCCCATCATCACCTTCATCAACAAGGTCGATCGCGAGGGGCTCGAACCGCTGGTGCTGTTCGACGAGATCGCCGACAAGCTGGCGCTCGACCTGACGCCGGCGCTGTGGCCGATCGGGCAGGGCGGGCAGTATCGCGGCTATATCGACCTGGTCGAGAACCGCGTCGTCGGTGCCGACGGCACGCCCGGGCCCGAGTTCGACGAGGTCGAGGAGCTGATCGAGAACGACGCGCTGATGGCCGATCCGGTGTTCGTCACCGCGCTCGAAACCCTGGATCTCGCGCGCTCGGCCCTGCCGCCTTTCGATCTCGACGCCTTTCTCGGCGGCCATCTGAGCCCGGTGCTGTTCGGCTCGGCGCTCAGGGGGTTCGGCGTCGCCGAGCTGCTGCATGCGCTCGGCGAATGGGCGCCCGAGCCGCGTCCGCAGCCGGCCGAGCCGGCGCCGATCCAGCCGGACGAGCCGAAGGTGTCGGGGTTCGTCTTCAAGGTGCAGGCCAATATGGACGCCAACCACCGCGACCGCATCGCCTTCGTGCGCCTGTCCTCGGGCCGGTTCACGCGCGGCATGAAGCTGCGCAACGTCCGCACCGGCAAGGACCTCGCCATTTCCAACCCGATGTTCTTTTTCGGCAACAATCGCGAGTTGGCCGAGGAAGCGGTAGCCGGCGACATCGTCGGCATCCCCAATCACGGCACGCTGAGCGTCGGCGACACGCTGAGCGAGGGCGCGCCGATCCGCGTCACCGGCATCCCCAATTTCGCCCCCGAGATCATACGCCGCGTGCGGCTGATGGAGGCCATCAAGGCCAAGCAGCTCGCCAAGGCGCTGAACGATCTCGCCGAGGAAGGCGTGGCCCAGGTTTTTCGCCGCATGGTGGGTGCCGACTACATCGTCGGCGTCGTCGGCCAGTTGCAGCTCGAAGTGCTGCAAAGCCGGGTCGAGAAGGAATACAACGTCGCCATCAGCTTTGAGAGCGTCGGCTTCGAGGTGGCGCGCTGGGTCGAGAGCGATGACGAGGCCGAGCTCAAGCGCTTCATCACCGCCCAGAAGACGTCCATGGCCGAGGACCGCAACGAGGCGCCGGTGTTCATGGCGCAGAGCGCCTGGTGGGTGAACCGCGCGCAGCAGGATTTTCCAAAGATTCGCTTTCTCGCCACCAAGGAACGGTTGTGACCCCCGTCGCCGCCGAGCGGCTGGCCGAATTCGTCGCCGCGTTCAGCGAGACCTTTACGGCGGGCACGCTGGTCCGGCTTCGCCTCGGCGGCTATCGCGGCCACGAAACGGACCTCAAATCGGTTGAGGCGCGCCCGGTGCTGATCAAGTCCGTGCCGCATCTGTCGGTGGTTTTTCGCCACAAGCGGCGCGACGTCACGCGCAATCTCGGCGCCGACGAGGCGCGCGACTGGCTTGCCAAGAATGTCGGCACAACCTTCGTCAGCGCGCGGATCGAGACGGTTTCCGAGGATATTTCGGTCGAGCGCCAGGGCGACAAGGTCCGCCTCACGCGCCGGCCCGTCACCGGTCGCGCCGCGCCGTCGCTGGAGCACGACCGCGCCAAGGCTCGGCCCGTCGCAGCGATGGGGCAGCACTTCCTCCACGCCCTCGGGCTCACCGACGCCAAGGGCGTCGTGCTCAACTCCGCGCAGGATAAATACCGTCAGATCAACCGCATGGTCGAAATTCTTGCGCCTTTGATTCAGGCGATCCCGGCCGAAAAGCTGCACCGGATCGTCGATATGGGGGCCGGCAAGGGCTATCTGACCTTCTTCCTCCACGACTATCTGCTGCGCCACGGCTATGCGCCGCAGACCGTCGGCGTCGAGCTGCGCCCCGATCTCGTCGAGGCCGGCAATGAAATCGCCCGTCGCTCCGAACTCGCCGGCCTTGAATTCGTTGCCGGCAGCATCGCCGATGCGCCGCTCGAGCGGGCCGATGTCGTCATCGCGCTGCATGCCTGCGACACGGCGACGGACGACGCCATCCATCGCGGCATCGCCGCCGGCGCCGAACTGATCGCGGTGGCGCCGTGCTGCCACAAGCAGGTGCGGCGCGAGATGGAGGAGAACGCCCATCTGCCACAACTCGACGATCTGCTGCGCCACGGCATCTTCCTCGAACGCCAGGCCGAAATGGTCACCGACACCCTGCGCGCGCAACTGCTGGAGCTGAATGGCTACCGGGTTCGCGTCTTCGAATTCGTCGCCGATGCGCACACCCCCAAGAATGTGCTGATCGCGGCGCAGAAGGATCGGCGGGCCATCGACCGTGACGAAGTGCTCGAACGGATTTCGCGGATCAAGATGGCATTCGGGGTAAAGCAACACCATCTCGAGACTCTGTTGGGCCAATGAACGGCCCGATTCCCGGACCGCCCCGGTGCGATTGCGCCGGGCGGCACGCCTAGCTAAGACACTGACCAAAATCACGACAGGGGCCATGGCCAAGATCACGTTCGTCACCGCCGAGGGGCAGTCCATCGAAACCGAGGGCCAGAACGGCGCCACGGTGATGGAGACGGCCATCATGAATTCCGTGCCCGGGGTCGTCGCCGAGTGCGGCGGCGCGTGCACCTGTGCCACCTGCCACGTCTATATCGGCGATGGGTGGACCGATGTGGTCGGCCCGCCCTCGCATATGGAAGAGGACATGCTCGACTTCGCCTTCGACGTGAAGTCGTCGAGCCGGCTGAGCTGCCAGGTCAAGGTGCGCGACGAACTCGACGGGCTGATCGTGCATGTTCCCGCGCGGCAGGGCTGAGCCCGGCCGGTAGGGAGGGGCGGCTCATGGATGGGGACCGGCACGGCGCGCCTCGACATCTTTCCGGGCTCGCATGGCTTGCGGCGCTGGCCGTGCGGCTGGGCAGGCGTGCCGGGCCGTCGCCGGCGACAAAAAACGCCGGCAGCGGCACTGTGTGGCTGGTCGGCGCGGGGCCGGGCGCCGCCGACCTGCTGACGGTTCGCGCCCAGCGCGTGCTGCAAGAGGCCGACGTCATCGTCTATGACCGGCTCGTATCCGACGCCGTCATCGAAATGGGCCGGGGCGATGCCGAGCGCATCCCGGTCGGCAAGGCCAAGGGCGACCATTCCGTCTCGCAGGCACAGATCAACGCGCTGATCGTGCGGCTGGCGCGCGAGGGCAAGATGGTTGCCCGGCTCAAATCGGGCGATCCCCTGGTGCTGGGGCGCGCGGGCGAGGAGATCGCGGCGCTGCGCGAGGCCGGATTGCGCTACGAGATCGTGCCGGGCGTCAGCGCGGCGCTGGCGGCGGCAGCCGATACGGCGACGCCGGTGACGCTGCGCAACGTGTCGACCGGTCTGGTGCTGGCCACCGCGCATGGCGCCGATGACGGCGAGTTGCGCCATTGGGTGGCGCTGGCCGGCGCCGGCATGTCGCTGGCGCTCTATATGGGCAAGTCGATCGCCGCCGAGACGGCCGGGCGGCTTCTGGCCCAGGGGGCGCCCGCCGACCTGCCGGTGGGCATCGTCGTCAATGCCGGGCG